>JAJFLN010000080.1 GCA_021772705.1 Candidatus Cloacimonadota bacterium
CTACAGTTGTGAGGTCACCACTCGTGAAGACGCCTTGGCCAGAGAGCGGCAAATCAAGAACTGGTCACGTGCCAAGAAGCGGGCCTTGATAGCCGAGGATTGGGAAAAGCTGCGCGAACTGGCCAAGGCCAAAACGCCGAAGCAAGCGCCTGTGGGCCCCTCGACAAGCTCAGACGATATGGCCGCCCGCTCCATTACATCCTTCGACAGGCTCAGGACGAACGGATCGGGAAAACTCGGCCATTCAGTCGTCCTGGATGCGGGCATCCATAGTGGGGCGAACGGATCCGGAATAGGCCAGGGGACCCCCTACGGGACATGCACCCGGCAAAGGCCTCATCGAAGCTCGATCAAGCCGGGACCGGGCACTACAATCACATAGCCCCGGCGTGGCTCGAGAGGGAAGTCCGCCGTGGTTCCAGTGCTGGTGAAGGTCCTGGCGCCGACGCCGATCTCCGACACAAGGGTTGCCCCCTGGCTCCCCGCCAGTTCCGCTGCTGAGGAGGTGGTTCCCGATGTCCGGGGAATGCCTACCAGATTGGGTCCCGTGGACAGGGGAACGGAGGCCGAAGAGGCCGGCCAGGATTGTCCCGTGAAGGTGATGACCTGACTGGTGGGGCTGGACACCAGGTAGCCCTGGCCTCCCTGGATCTCGAACCCTGAGGTCCGGTCGCCGGCATCGAACACCCGGAACCGCCGCTCCGGCGGGCTTCCGGGGCTTGTGGAGACCACGAATCGGGACCCGATACGGCTAGCCAGGTCACTGGCCCGGAACGTGGCGCCACCGGACGTGACAGGTTCAACGGGCAGGGAGATCAGGTTCAACCCGCTCTGGAGCGCGATCGCAACGGTCTCTGTCGGGCTGCTGGACACGGCGGTGATGCGAACGATGTCGGAGCTGACCAGCCCCGAAGTAGCCGACACAGTCAGGCGAAGATCGTACTCCCCCGTCAGGGATGGAACGAACCGGACGCGATTCGAGGTGGCACCCGTCAGGGAGACGGAGCCTGGACCGGACTGCTGCTGCCAGGAGTAGACCAGCGGTCCGTTCTGGGGGTCCCGGCTGCCGGAGCCATCGAGCTCCACGGTGCTGGAGACCACGGCCAGGCGATCGGCGCCGGCATCGGCCACCGGAGGCAGCTGGGGCAGCCGAACCACCACATCCACGTCGAGGACGGAGCTCACACCCGAGGCGTCCCGGACCGTCAGCGCCAGCCTGTAGAACCCTGCTGTTACAGGTGTGAATTGCAGCACCGCCTGGTCCCTGGGCGCGAGTTGCAAGGCCGCTGGCCCCGAACGCTGTGTCCAGCCGAAGGTGAGTGACTCCCCATCCGGGTCCGTGGAGCCGGCGGCCGAGAGGCTTGCCCCCTCCCCCGAGACAAGGGCTCGTGGGCCCGCGACGACCGGGATGGGTGGAATCGAGCGACGGGTCACTTCAACCTCGGCGCTCTCGGACTTGGCGCCGTCGGACACGGTCAGGCGAAAGCGATAGGTGCCCAGGGCCGAGGGCGTGAAGCTGACGTCTCTTGTAGTGGCATCGCTGAGCACCGAAGCAGGTCCGCCGGTCTGCTGCCACAGGTAGGCCAGGGTCGCCCCTTCCGGATCGGAGGAGCCCGAAGCCGACAGGGTCACGGGGGCCGTTCCCGTCACGTTCCGGGATGCTCCGGCTGAGGCCTGGGGAGGCCGGTTCACGGGATCGACCTGGACCGAGACCTCGCCGCTAGTGTCGCTGCCGCCCCGCCCATCGTTGACTGTGAGCGTGAAGCCATAGACCCCAGCCACGGTGGGTGTGAAACTCACCGTAGACTGGTCGACTCCCACCAGGCTAGGAGTCGACGGTCCTCGCACCTGGGACCACCGGTAGGTCAGGGAGTCGCCGTCAGGATCGCTACCGGAGCCTCGGAGTGAAACCGTCGTCTCCGCCTCCGTCGTCAAGCTGGTGGGCACGATGGATGTGGGAGCCCCGTTGAACGTGACGGTCACGGAGTCGGTTGCCGCAGCCTGCCCATCGTCGACACTGAGCTGGAAGACCCGGACACCGGAGCCCTGGGGATGGTAGGTGGCAACGGCGCTGGCCTCGTTGTTGAGAGCTCCTGAGGGGCCCGATGTCTGGGACCATTGATAGGTCAAGGAGGCCCCTTCGGGATCGCTTCCGGACCCGGAGAGGGTCGCCGTCTCTCCCAGCTGAAGCAGCTGATCCGCGCCAGCGTTGGCCGTGGGGGGGAGGTTGGCTCCCGCGTCGGCGGCGCTGAGGATCTCGAAGC
Source organism: Candidatus Cloacimonadota bacterium (assembly GCA_021772705.1). Lineage (GTDB taxonomy): Bacteria > Muiribacteriota > UBA6191 > JACPRK01 > JACPRK01 > OFTM100. The sequence goes on from JAJFLN010000080.1 coordinate 2,265, forward strand.
CGCCCACGATCACTGCGGAGTCGGATCCGTCGGAGAAGGTCACCACATGACCGCCGGAAGCAGCGGAGCTGCTGATGGTCAGAGGAATGCGAGCCCGGTTGAAATTGCTGCTCGGCGTCCCCAGCGAGATTCCGTCCCCGCTGATGCTGACCTGGGTGTCCGACGAGAGACCTGAGCCGTTACCGAACCGGACCACCAGCTCCTTGCCCGTAGCTCCCGGCGAGACGCTTACCCTGGAGCTGACGGAGAACGTACTGGAACTGGCATTGGTGATCCCCACCACGTTGCCTCCCAGACTGAACTGAGAGATACCGGCTGTCACATTCAGATCACCCACGCTGGCCGTGGCGCCGGCGGAGACGACAAAGGCACCCGAGGCAGGACGGGTCAGGAAGGCCGCATCGAATCCAGGCAACAGGGCGTAGTGGCCATTGAAACTGGACTGGAAAACAGGGCCAGCCACGGGCTGGACTCCCACGGAGTAAGTACCGGCAGGGATGCCCCGCAAGGTGAAGGAACCGTCGGGCAAGCGAACGACCTCCGTGGCCTGCACAACCCCGCGAGAGTCGACGGCAAAGACCGAGGCGCCCGGCACTCCGGCCCCCCCCTTCCTGACCCGGCCCGAGATGGCTCCCAGGGGCTGCGTACCGGGATAGGTCGTCCTGAGGGCAGCCAGATCATCGGGGCCAATCGTGCTCGCCAGACGGCTGCCGGATGGCGTGGACTGGAACATGGTGGCCGAAAGTTCCGTCGAGTGATCCAGCCCCAGCAAGTGGCCCACTTCGTGGGCCGTGACGGACTTCAAGTCGAAGGCATTCTCGTCGAAGGCTCCCCCAAAGAACTGTTTGCCCGTGTTGAAGACGATGTCCGCATCACTCAACGCCCCGGTCGAGAGGTCGAAGAATGTGAAGGTCGAGGCGAGAGCGCCGCCCAGGCGGGAAGCGGTGGTGGCCGAATCGGTGAACAGGACAGTGTTGATTCCATCCTGACCATCCTGACTCGTCAGGCTGGAACCGGGCCCCTTGGTGATGGTGAAGCTCTTGTTGCTCGCTTCCGCCCAGGCCGCGAATCCCGCGTCCACGGCAGCCTCCACTTCCGCGTTGCTGCCGCTCACGTTGGACAGGTGAGTGGGGTTGACCCGGTAAGAGACCTGTCCCGAGATCCACTTCACGGGAATGAACTGGCCGGAATTCCGGACTGTCAGGGGCGTCCAGGCATCGGCGGTCCCGCAAATGGCCACCAGAGCCGCCGCCAGCCCGGACATCAGGACTCTGCTGCTGATTCGAATGCTGTCCCACTGATTCATTGAAAATCCAGCATACAATCTCCAGTGAAGGAAGTCACAACCGGAACCCCACTTGGGTGCATGTCACCCAGGGGATCTGGTCGCGGTAGGGACGGCCCTCA
>JAJFLN010000791.1 GCA_021772705.1 Candidatus Cloacimonadota bacterium
TGTCGGCCGGGTCCATCTCTCCGACGCGCCTGCTAGAACATGGAAACGTACTGCAGACGAACTTCGTCCCCGTCTTCCCGGTTGATCGGAAGGGTCCGGACCGTCGTGGCCGGAGACGGGTTGTCGAACCGGAGACTGTGCCATCGAAGCTGCAGGTTCGATCCCTCGTCCAGCTCCCGGGTGAGACGGACCGTCCAGACCTGAAAAGCACTGGCCCGGTTATCGAAGAAGCTGCTGTGGCTGGACAGGGCGTCGACCCCCACAAAGATCTCCGTGTCAGTCCGAAACGGGCGTCCCGAGACTCCCAGCTTCAGGTCAGAGAATCCATTGATCTCGTTCTTGCCCAGCGTCGCCCCCCCGGAGAAGGCATCCAGGGTTTGAAACACGTCCTCCAGGGGACTCCACCGGTCCCGATGCCAGCGAAGGTCATGGTCGATGGCAAACGCCCGGAAGTCCTCTTCCTGCACGATGGCTGCGGCCTGGAGACCGAAGCGGCTCCCGAGCTTCCAGTCTATGCTGGAGAGAAACCCGCGGGTCTTCCGATTCAGGTTCGCCGGCGTGGCGATCCGGTTGTCGTAATCACTGAACTCGAAGGCGTAGCTGAAGCGGGTGCCCAGGTCGCCTCGGAGGAACATGCCGACGTGAAAGGGATCGCTCGATCCGGGTCTGCCCCCTTCCTTGATGTAGTAGTAGCCCATCTCACCTTCGGCGAAGGTCGGGAAGAGGACCTGGACGATCAGATCGTCGGCGAAGAGCACCGAGTAGCGATCCCTGCCGCGGCCCGCCCGAAGGTCGAAGCCCTCGACGGTCGACGACAGCACCTGTCCCGCACCCAGCTGGTACAGGAACTTGCCTGCCCGAATGCGCTCGAATGGACCTCCGGGCTCCTTGAAATCGGCGTAGGCCTCGAAGGTGTTGACGCCCTCCGTCAGACCTCCATCCAGCTGATTGGAGAACTGGAAGGCCGCCCGGCCCTCCACGTTTTCCGAGGCCCGGAAATCGGTGTTCAAGATCAGCGTGAAGAGGGCGGACCGGTCCGAGCCGTTGTGCTCGGCCACCCGGAGTTCGCCGCCGGAGAACTGGATCGACCGATCTCCACCGGTCTCCAGTTCCTTCACTCGACGCTCCAGCTTCCGGTTCTCTCGGCGGTACAGCTCGACTCTCTCGTCAAGGGAGCCGACTCGCACGCCAAGAAGGTCTAGCTCCGTATCGAATTCCTTCACCAGCCGCTGGACCTGAGTGGCATCGCCGCCGGTCAGGTGGACCTCCCGCACGCCCTTGCTGTCCCGAGGAAACTCCTCCAGCGCCCGTGCCAAGGCCACGGCGAAGCTGAACCGGGAGACCGGCTGGGTTCCCCGGAAAGTGTCGTCCGAAAAGCCCGACAGGATGCCGCGCCGGTGCAGGCTCTCCACGGCGTCGAAGGCCCAGTGGCCCGCCGGCAGGTCCCGGAAGGGCTGTTCCGCCGTCAGGGCGAGGCAGACCTGGCAGAGCAGGAGGACCAGTATGAGCGTGAAATGGCGCATGAAGGATCGCGTCGGCGGCGAAGGCGACGACACTCCTGATCATCGGCAGGATGAGGGGGTAAGATGACAAGACAGGCCTGATCGGGGCCTGTTTTGTGTCTTCCGGTTCCGGGCTGGAGAAATCTCCCCAGGCCAGGTCTACTCCGGGTCCGGCCGGCCCTTATCGGCGTTGCTGGCCGAATCGCTGCTGGGGCCTCGGCGGCGTCTTCGTCGCCTGCCGTCCTGGTGCCTTCGGCGGACGTCGTCGCGGCTTGCCTGGCCACCTTCTCCCTGCTGGGGTTCGATGAAATCGGTGGTCTCGACGCGCTGCCGCCATTCGTCCACCTCGTCGCCGAATTGACCGGTCACACGGTGCCAGGACTGGAACAGTAGCCAGGAATCCTGGAAGTAGTCTCGTCGAATGAAGCTGCTGATAGAGAAACGCCGGGATCGGGACTGGCCCATGAATCGGCGCTGGGCACGGAACATTTGGATGATCTGGTCCACGTCCCTCCGCTTGGTCGATTGCAGCAAGGGCGACTCGAAGCGGAGCTCATCCAGCCACTCCTGTGGCGCCGCCTGGGCGGATGAACTCTCTTCATATAAAGGATAGAGAAGAAAGCCGAGCAGGACCGCGTCGGATAGCTGCCGGCGTCCGCCGTCAATTCGATCCAGCTCCTTCAGCAGGGGGAAAAGCCGATCTCCCACGTCGAGAACCCGATCCGAGATGGCCGGTGCGAGAGCCGCCAGCACCCCTGTTCCATAAGCCTCTTCCAGGGCCTTCGCGGCAGCCCCACTCCCCAGGGTCTTCAGCAGCTCCTCGTGAATTCTTGGAGGAGCGCTGCGGACCAGATCGGACCTCACGTCGGCGATGGCCTGATGCACATCGGCCTCGCACTCGAAACCGAGGCGGGCGCCGAAGCGGAGCGCCCGAAGAATGCGGATGGGGTCTTCCCTGAATCGGATCTGAGGATCGCCGATGCAACGGAGCAACCTCTTCTCGATGTCCTTCAGGCCTCCCACGTAGTCGATGACCTCGTCGGTCTCGACGTCGTAGAAGAGCGCGTTGAGCGTGAAGTCTCTTCTGAGAGCGTCTTCCTCCGGGTTTCCGAAGACGTTGTCGTCCCGGATGAGCAGATCCGATCCGGCGGGAGGCTGGGGCTGGGACACATTGCCCCGGAAAGTGGAGACCTCAATGAACTTCCCCGAGAAGAGGATGTGCGCCAGCCGGAACCGGCGACCGATGATCCGGCAGTTTCGAAACAGGCCTCGAATCTCGTCGGGCACGGCCGAGGTGGCTATATCGAAATCCTTGGGAAGGAAGTCGAGAAGCAGATCTCGAACGCATCCTCCCACAAGGTAGGCCACGTGACCGTGCCGGCTGAGCCGATGGATGACCTTCAAGGCATCGGGATCGATGCGGTCGCGAGGAACCGCAACGGAATCGGCAGACTCTGAAATCGATTCTTCCGAATCGTCGGTTACGGCTTGGTTGTCTTCCTCTACGGTAACCAGGATCTCCGGGATAGTCTCGCCAGATCAGCCAAGACAGGGGGCGTGGTGGGCCATGTAGGAATCGAACCTACAACCGCCAGATTAAGAGTCTGTCGCTCTGCCAGTTGAGCTAATGGCCCATGCATCACTCACAGAACCCGGAAGTTATCACGACGAGAGTTTCAAGTCAACGGCCTGTCTCGGTGAAACGGGTTGTCAAGAAGGTGGGCAGCCACAAGTTCGGGTCACGGAGATCGTTTCCGTCCGGAAACGAGATCACAAGAGGTCTTGGGTGGACCGGGGAGATGCTCAGCAGGTTGACGCCTGGGCTTGGTACTTCGCCCCAACGCACTGGTATCCCGGGGGCGCTCCGGGCGGGGTGGCATCACTTCGTTGCTGGGGCAGGCGAAACCGACATCCAGTCAGATATCCGGGATCTCCAGAACGAACCCTCCCAAGTGTGCCTCTGTGCCCCCTGTGACCTCTGGGATCTCCGTGTCAAAATCCCTGTCTTCATCGGTGTCCAGCGCTGACGCGGCGCCCCAGCCGATAGTCCCATCTCAACAGGGTAGACCAGGAATAGGGAGTCACTTCTCCCTGGGGCCGGGCAAGATAGCCAAAAAGTGGCCAGATAGTTTGACATTTGTCCTAATGTTCGCTAGGTTTCTGTCCGATATCCAGTATCGAAACTGCACAGTAAAAACGCGAGACATTCGGTTTCGAAAGGAGCATTGATGTTTACCCGAGCTCACGCCCTTCCATTGGGGCTATGCCTTATCATAGTGGTCAGTATCGTGGCCCTTCCTGGCTGCTCCAGGCGGGAACAGAAGCAAGCCCGGGTCGACACGGCTCCCGTCGTGACGGCTCGCTCTTCTGGTGGATACGCAACTGACCAGGTTGCCGCTGGAACCCAGGGCGCCACGGCCGCCTCGGCCACCCTGGACACGGACCGCAGCGCTGTCTACGCCAGTGCCTACGCCAGCCCGGCCCAGCCCGCCCAGCAGGCATCCGCCGCCGGATACTACGGGGCTAACCAGGCCGGTACCTACGGGAACACCGCTGGTGGCTACGACGCCGCAGGCAGCGGTACGACCTACACCGGACAGACGGCGAATGCCGGCAACTACGGCCAGGCCGCGACTGATTACGCTCAGACCTACGGCCAGTCCGGCGGAAGCTACGCCGCACAGCAGGGTGGCTACGCCAATCAGGCTGCTGGCGCTTACAACCAGGCCTCGTCGCAGGCCGCCGGCGCCTACAACCAGGCCTCGTCGGTCTACGATGCCGTTGGCAACCCGGCTGGAAACTCGAACTACGATGCCAGCACCTACAACCCTGCCGGCTCCTACAACAACCAGTACGCCAATCAGGCTGCTGACACGGCGAACAGCTACTACAACAACGGCACCCAGGCTGCCCAGCAGCAGTTCGACAACAACCAGAGCGTCCAGGCCGCCACCCGGTATGCCGCCGATAGCCCTCGCATCGAGAGTGCTGTCGCCGCAATCAACTACCAGGGCGCACAGGCCGCGGCGAGCCAGACCGTCAGCAGCTTCGGCGACAGCTACCAAGTCGTCAAGGGTGACACCCTGTCACAC
>JAJFLN010000792.1 GCA_021772705.1 Candidatus Cloacimonadota bacterium
CCCGTGGGGCCCAGGCCGCGGCCAGACATCTTGGCCACCTTGAGGCCACAGGCGGCAACCAGGGGGCCGACCACCAGAGTGGTCTTGTCGCCCACGCCGCCGGTGCTGTGCTTGTCGACCTTGACCCCGTCGATGCCCTCCAGGCCGACCACATGTCCGGAGTCCCGCATGGCCCGGGTCAACAGGGTGGTCTCCTCCGATGACATTCCCTGAAAGCAGACCGCCATCAGAAAGGCCGCAATCTGGTAGTCAGGAATCTCCTCACGCACCATGCCGCCGATCAGGAAGTCGATCTCCTCACCCGACAGGTTGCCACCGCTCCGCTTCTTGAGAATCAGATCGACCGTACGCATTGGGAACTCCTCGCTCTTCGGTTCTGGATCAACGGAACAGGTTCTTCAGGAAGTCCACCTTCTCTTTGACTTCCTTCACCTTCTTCTCCATCTTCTGCACTTCCTCGGGCTTCTCCACCTGAGGTTGCAGAGGCTCGGCTGTCGGAGCGGCCGTGGCTGCCGGCGCAGGAGCTGCCTGTGCCGGCGCCGGTCCCTTGAACCGGACATCGTCGAAGAGGTTCTTCGTGCTGACTGGAACGGTCCTGCTGTTGTCGAGAACGATGTTACTGATCTCGAGAGAACGGGTGCCATCGGTAGTGAAGACGTCGAAGCCGCCCCGGGCGATGGAGTCGGCCAAGAAGATCGTCAGGTCGCCGTCGATGCGACCCGGCCCACCCTCGGTCCGGACGGGCCCGCTGACCACTCCCTTGTCGATCTGGACGTCATAGTGAACGGTCCCAAACCGGTGATTCGTCTCGGCATAGGCGAACATGGGCTTGAGCCGATCGTTCAGCGATTCCGCCTCGTCTGAGAGGCGGCCCACCATGGTGTTGCGCCCCGCCAGCTGACCAGCGAATCTGGCGATACCTCCCATGGTCGCTGCCGTTTTCAAGGCAGGGGATTGCTTCGCGATGGCGACGATCACCTTGCCATTGAGCACGAGCTGCCGGATGACGGAGTTACCGCTGCCGTCGATTCCCGCCGCTCCGGCTCCGGCTGGAATCCTCATCTTCACGTCGGCGTCAGCCGACCCGCTGAAAGCGTCGGGCATGTTCTGCATCTTCGACATCAGCAATTCGAGGTTGGCGCCCTTCACGTGAGAGTTGACGTCGATGGCCCCTCCTACCTTGCCCCGGATCGTCGCCGTCAGCTGTCCGCCGTAGACCATGGCCTTCAAGGGGTTGATGGAGTACTCCAGGGGAGTGGCGTCGATGGCGGCGTCCACAGCTGCCAGGTCGAGCTGAGTCTTCTTTCCGTCCTGGCCTATCATGATTGCCACGATCCTGAAGAATTTGCCCGAGCCGGCGATGCCGGCGGCGGCCTTGTTGCCTCGAAGCTTGCCTTGAAACGTTCCCTTGCCCTGGAGCAACAGGCTGGGAGGAAACTGTGGCAACGCTCTGGGGAGCTCGTCGAGCAGGATGCTACCGTTCAGCGCGATCCCGTCGAGGCGGGCCTCACCAGCCGGATCGGTCAGGGTCCCGTTGGCGGCTATCACGGTCTGACCCAGGCCGACCTTGGCATCCCGGAAGATCAGATCCTTGCCGGAATAGGCCACCTGTCCCTCCAGTCCCTTGAGGGGTACGCCCAGAGAGGGATGGTGAACCACGATTCCGGCCATGTCGATGGCCATGTCGGGCAGAGGCGCCGCCGTGGTGCCCTTGACGGTGCCGTTAAAGCTCGCGGCACCCTCGAGGCGAACCGGCAAGGGAGGCAGGAACTGGGCCGCTGCCCGCAGGTCCAGCTTGCGACCCTTGACGGACAGGTTCAGCGCCGGAGGCTGCTGGTTGGGGTCCAGGGTTCCCTTGAGAGTGATCAGGCCAAGTGAGCCGATCTTGCCGTCCTTTCCGAGAGCCAGACCTACCACCAGTTCGTCGGTGCTCACCTTGTCGTTGCTGTATTTCAGGACACCCTTCTCGATCTGGAATCGGATCTGCTGTCCCTGGTGGTTCAGCTTCCCCGACAGACCCATGGCGTCCAGCGTCCCGGAGGCCGTCAGCTTGTCGCCCTTCATGTCCACCGAACCACTGGCCGACAGATTGCCAGCCAGACCGAAGGGGTCGATCTTCGACCGGTGCTCGGCAGGAACCAGAGGCAGAATGCGAGCCACTTGCAGACCCGTAACATCGGCTTCGGCATGGATTGCCCGGTCCCCAATCAGTGGGGAGACCTTCAGATCCAGTCTGGCCGTGGCGCCGTCCACGTCAAGGACCAGGTTCTCGGAGCTGGCCGATTTCTCGTCGAACCGGATGAGACCCGTGGTGACCGTCACCGGCAGCTTTTGAGAGCCAGCCGGCACCAGGGCCGCCACGCCCTTGGGCACGATCTGCCCACTGAATGTGTAGGCCGCCGGCGTCCCGGCCGTCTCGACTCGGAGGGAGATCTTGCCTGCCGGAGAATAGGGTGTGACCCGGTCCCTGTGTACCGCCGGGGCCAGGGCGAGCAGACCGTCGAGATCGAGCTCGGCGGCCTCGATGCTGCCCTTCCATCTCGGGGTACTGGCATAGTCTTCCACCACCATGGCCAGGGTCACCGGGTTGTCGCCCACATGGATCACCAAGGTGCCCACATCGATCTTCTCGGGAGTGACGTCCAGCAGGCCGTCGCTGACCTTCAGGGGGATCTTGCTGTCGCCAACGGCGGCGGTCCAGGCCAGGTTCTTTGGTTTGATCTGTCCCTGCATCTTCGGTGATGCCGCCGGTCCCTGTACTGTCAGCTGTCCCGAGACCGTACCCTGCAGACCCTCCGGCAGGGTGGCCAGTCCGGTTCCGCCGAGACCGGCCAGATCGGCTCCCTTGACGTCCACCACCAGAGCCAGTTGCCGGGCTCCCTGAATGTCCGAGACCTTGCCGTTGATCTCCACCGGCACGGCTCCGGCCAGGTTGCCCGACAGGGCGACGACGTCGACCGTATCGCCGGACAGCTTGAGGGTGCCGCCCATTCCCGACACGGACAGACCGTGGCCGGAGACGAGCAGCTCCCCTCCCGCGAGGGTCATGGTGGCTGTCAGGTTCCGCAGCGTTCCTTCGTGTGTGACATCCACTTCCAGATTGATCGGAAGTTGCAGGACCTCCACGGGCAGCGGTTCCGGTGAAAGCGACGCGAGTTGAGCGCCGTCCAGGTCCGATATTTTGCAGTGGGCTTTCACGCCTTGGGTTGCCAGGTTGGCGCCTCCCTTGATGCCCGCCGTTCCCCCCAGGAGCTGGCACTGAAGATCAAACTCGAGCTGGGAAGAACCGGAAACCGATGACAGACGTCCCGCCAGCTCCAGGAGGTTCACGCGACGTCCCTCCGGCCAGGAGGCGTCACGGAAGCTGACCTGGCCCCCTTCGATGTAGATCTTCTCGAAGGGCAGCTCGGGAGGCTGTTGGAGTGTCCCCGCTGTTGCCAGCCGTTTTGGCTGTCCCGCTGGTTCGCTGGCTCCCTTTCCCGGCTGCGGCGGCGCTGCCGGAGTTGCCTCGGTTCTCGGCGCGGTGCTCTCAGGGGCAGCGAAGGTGTCTGCCAGGTTGATGGAGCCATCCAGGCGCCGGACCACGTCGAAAACGGGGCCGACGAGAGTCACCTTGGCGAGCTTCGGGTTCCCCCGGATCAGGGAGCCCAGAGCAATCGAGACTCGAACGGACTTCAACTTGATGTCCGCGCCCCCAGCCTTCCTGGCCCGGATCTCAAAGTCCCGGATCTCCACCGAGAGCGGGCTGACGACCCGGATTTTACCCAGCCCGATGTCGAGGCCGGCCTTCTCCTTTGCCATCAACGAGATCCGCTCGGCCATCCGGCCGCTCTGAATCTCATCGTTCAACATCTTGTAGGCCACGGCTCCGCCCGCTGCGAGCAGAACGGTGACAACGATTCCCAGCACCAGCAGTTTCTTCATCATATTGTACGCCCTGACATTCGGCCTCGACGGTTCCCGAGGCTCGATCATCCTATGGCGTGGCTCAAGTTCAGTCAAGCCAGGCCGGGGACGGCGGGTGCATGTCTGCTGGGGGGTGGACTTGTCACGGGATCCGGGGACACACGACTGGACCCGAATTCGCCGTCGGCTGCCAGGCAGCACGGATACCTCAGGAATTCGGGTCCAGTCGTGTGTCGCGACCGGACCCCCCGTTGCGGTCATACCGGGAGCCTCGTGCGTCAGCCCTTAAACACCTCTTCCTGGTTAGTTTCCACCCCCCAGCAAACATGCACCCCGGGACGGGCCGCCGGACATGGAGAAACGGCCCGCAGGTGCGGGCCGTTTCTTGTGAGGGTCTGTTAGTTGTTCGGTTATGGGTGGGTACGTCTCGAGTCGATCAGAACAGGTATTCCTTCAGCATCTCGGCCTGCGGGTGCTGGCGGAGCTTGTTGATGGAGCGCTTGATGAGCTGACGGGCGCCTTCACGGCTGATCTTGAGGTTCCGGCCCAGCTCGGCGTAGTTCATGTCCTCGCCGCCCGTGAGGCCGAAGAAGAGCTTCACGCCCTCCTTCTCTCGAGCCGACAGGATGCCGAGCATCTTGAGCAACGAGGCCTTGAGGGTCTTGTGCTGGATGCTCCGCTCCACGGTGCTCGGAACGGAGGAGAGGTGTCCTGACGATGTGGACCGGCCATCCTCGATGTCACTTGTGGTCGCTGATCCGAGGCAGTCATCGATGTTCAGGTACTCGGGGATCAGATTCAGGGTGTCCTGAACTGACTTCCGGGTGGTCTTCATGGACGTTGCCAGCTCGTCCACCGTCGGCTTCCGGTGCAGCTGGTTCTGGAGCTGCTGGGACTCCCGGTTCAGGCTGTAGAGCTGCAGCACCTTCCGGATCGGGATGCTGATGGAGCCCTTGGTGTGCTGGATCAGATAGATGCTGATTCGCTGCTTGATCCACCAGCTCGCGTAGCTGGAGAACCGGATGCCGAACTCGGGGTTGAACTTCTGGGCAGCCTTCAGAAGGCCGATGTTGCCCTCGTTGATCAGGTCCAAGAGGGACGTGTTCTGCCGCCTGTAGTTCCGGGCGATCCGGATCACCAGATAGAGGTTCGAGAGGACCAGCTTGTGGGCGGCCTCTTCGCTGCCCTTGGCGACCTGGTTGGCCAGTTCGACCTCGTCTTCCTTGGTCAGCCGGGGAAAGCTGACTGCTGCTTTGGAGTAACTGGAAAGGTGGGCTTCGGTCATCCCACCCCGGGGTGCTGTGGCTCGTGCTGCTTGCATGGGCTGTGGCTCTCCTTCTGTTCTGCGACAATGGAGACTGTCCTCCGGACTCCTGGGGAGCGGAGGAGAGGCTCCGTGCTTCGACCACCTCCTTCATTGGCAATCTGCTTGCCATCTTGCCCATCTCGCCGTAATCCCACTTACGGAGGTTGGTTTTGTCGTCTGTGGGGTGTCACCGGGCCGATCCGGCTGTTGCAGAATCCAACGTTTCCTCCTGTCGTCTCCACGGATCGTGTACTGATGACGACTCTCGGCGGATCCGGGTGATGCAGGACGCAACAGCTTGCCCGCAATCCCTGTTCTCTGCTAGGATTGCAGCCCTCTCGGGAATCCCGGCGGCGCCCTTCCGGCCCCGCGGCTCCCGCCAGGCTGTTCGCTCCGGACCCGGAGGTTCGCCCGGCCGGCTCCCTCGGGAGCGCTGCCGTCCGACGCTGTTCATGACCACTCTTCCGCCGACCGCCAAACCACAGCTTTCGTCTTTCATCACCTACAGTCCTGGCAAGCCGGCGGCGGAGGTGAAGAAGGAGTTCGGCCTCACCGATGTCCTGAAGCTGGCCAGCAACGAGAATGCCTGCGGCATGTCCCCTCTGGCCCGAGAAGCCATCCTGGAGGTCCTGGACGGCTCCTATTGGTATCCCGACACGAACTGCACCGAGCTGGTGGACAAGATTGCCCGGCGGAATGCCGTCCCATCGGAGTGGGTCATCTGCGGCAACGGGGCCGTGGAGCTCATCTATTACGTGGCCCAGTGTTTTCTGAACAGTCACGACGAGGTGGTGACAGGGGAACCGAGCTTCTCGGCCTACACCATCGCCAGCCGGATTCAGGACGCCACGATCAAGGCCGCACCGCTGGTGAATTACCGGTACGACCTGGATGGGCTGCGCCGGAAGATCACAGGCAAGACCAAGCTGGTCTTCATCGCCAATCCGAACAACCCGACGGGAACACACCTGACCTTCGGCGAGATCGCCGCATTCGCCCGAAAGCTCCCACCCTATGTCCTGCTCGTTCTGGACGAGGCCTACCACGACTTCGTCCAGGATCCGGACTATCGCGGCACCCTGCGACTTCTGCGAGAAGGCAGGAACGTTCTGATCCTCCGGAGTCTCTCAAAGTGCCTGGGGCTGGCGGGGCTGCGCATCGGGTATGCCATCGGTCAGCCCGATACGATTCGCACGATCCGGCAGGTCCAGGTGCCTTTCCACGTGAACCTCCTGGCCCAGCGAGCCGCCCACGCAGGCCTGGACGATCTGGATCACGTGACCCGCACGGTCCAGATGGTGCACAGGGAGAAGGAGCTCCTCTACATCGGGTTCGGGGAGAGGGGATTCGAGTTCGCCCGCAGCGAGACGAACTTCATCTGGGTCAAGGTCGATGTCGACTCCCGGCAGCTTTTCGAGAAGATGCTCCAGGAGGGAGTCATCATCCGGCCCGGGGCCGGCTTTGGAGCTCCGGATCATGTCAGGATCACCATCGGTCTTCCGGACCAGAACCTCCGTGTCCTGGAGGTTCTCACCAGAGCCGTCACGGCCCTCGAGAAGGTCTAAGGACCCGCGCAAGAATAACTACGCAGTTTCCCATCCCATCTTCCGGCCATCTTCGGTCGCTCCTCAATCGCGGAATCCTCGACGTAGCCCACTACGCCTCCGGTCCCGCTCACTCGAACCAGCCGAATTTGACCCAAACCTGGGCGCGACTTCCGCGCAGTTATTCTTGCGCGGCCCCTGACCGTCAGCTCAGATCGGCGATCTTCTGCTTGGCGTAGTCGACCAGGGCCTTGTGAAAGTGTGCCTCTGCCGGCTCCGGTTTGCTCTTGGCCACCTTCTTCAACAGGTTCAGAGCCTGGTCCTCGTCGCCGTTGTCAGCCAGGGCCAGGGCGAGATGGAGCTTGTTCTCCTGTCGCTTGGGACCGATCTCGATTGCCCTCTCGAAGCTCTGGATGGACTTCTTCAAGTTGCGCTTGGGCCAGGGAGCCTCGCGGTAGAACCGGCCCATGGCTCGATGTCCACCGCCGGACATCCAGGTCTCGTCCAGTCCGTTCAGCTCATCGGCCAGGGCGAGATACTTGCCGGCGGCTCCCTTGAGCACGGCCTTCACGATTCCGATGGAGACGGAGTAGTAGCCATAGGCCACCATGTGCCAGCCCACGGCATCGGGGTCGTCGGGACAGAGGTTGTGGGCCCGTTCCCCGGCTTCCAGTGCCAGCGTCCCCAGCTCGTCGAGGATCGGAAAGTACTCGTCCTGCTCCTCCAAGACCGTGTCGGTCTCGGTCTCGAGCAGACGCAGCCAGGCCCGGGCGACCCGCCAGTGGGCCCCTCCATCCTCGGGGCGGGACTCCAGGTGATCTTCCAGCAGTGCCACGGCCTGCTCGGTTTTCTTGCGAGTCACCGGCGCTTCCGTGAGCTTGTCGGCCTTGGTGAAGGGACTCTTGCTTCCGGCTGACTTCTTGGCGGGTGTCTTCTTCGCTGCGGGCATGGCGGTTCCTTTCCGTGCATCCACCGGGACCGGCCGTTATCTCAGGCCTGTCCTCGTCAAGATACCGCTAGACCCGACCGGCTCAGTGCCGTGCGATCGCCCAGCGGCGGCCGTTCTTCACGTACAGGAGATCCCTGGCCTGTTCAAGTGCGGAACTTCTGTCGCCCACGATGCCGACGCCCCGATAGATCGTCATGGCATCCTCCAGCAGCTCCCAGTGCTCGTAAATCGCCCCCTGGGTGAGGGCTTGCAGAATCCCGTCGGTTCCCCTGGGCAGAGAACCTTCGACGGAGCTGAGATCGGCCCTGGCGGACTGACCCTCATCCTCCGTCAGAATCTGGAAGAACGAGCGGGGGCTCCGGGCGCCTCCGGTGCCGGTGTCCTGGATGTCGATGAAGTAGTAGGCGCCCTTCTCGAACCGATGCCGGGAGGCCGAGAGGCTCAGTCGAGGTTCCGTGACCTGCTGGTCCAGGACTTTCTTGCCGTTGCCGTCCCGGATGGAGACCCGATAGGCACGGGCCCCCTCGAGAGGCCGCCATCGCACTTCCCTGGGGGCCCGAAGTAGCGCTGTGTTCCTGGGACTGATCAGGTCGATCTTGCCGGCCAGAGTCCGCACGGCTCCCGGGGCGGACAGCTCGTGCCTGTGCCCCGAAGCCAGGTTGGCCCGCTCGGAAACAGCCTCCCAGAGCTTCTTGAAAGCGCTCTGCCTCGACGCATCCCGGTTCTCGATCGTCGCCAGCGCTCCCGGGCGGATTTTGGCCGTTCGACCGTCCTGACTCAACAGAGTCGCCGTGCCGGACAGGACTCGAATCCTGTCTCCCCGGAAGAGCTTGCTGCTCAGCTCTGCAGGCAGCCAGTCCTTTGAGCCGGCCCGGGAGAACTCCGCCTGGCCGTCGAACTCCATGACGATCGCCGCGGGCGCTCCTTCGGACCTGGACTGGGACGCCACCGGCATGGCGAGACAGAGGGAGAGCAGCAGGACGAGTATGGGGTGAACCATGATCTCAAACCTCCAGGGTGGTGATTCCCCCGGGTCGACTGGCAAGCCGGTACCTGGGATCACCATACATGATATATGCCGCATCTGTCAGCCAGTTGCGGGAGCGAGTACTGCGGGCGGATCGGAGCGCTTCGCCTGCTCCACGGCCCTGCAGCAACTGCTGGTAGAAGGTCTGAGAGAAGCGCCGGGCCGGCCCGGTCTCGACGGACCAGAGGGTTCCCACGTAGAGCTTCACGCCCCGGGCCAGGAACAAGGAGGGGAAGCTGAGCTGTCCCTGGCCTTCTGGAGCGTCCATGGAACTGCGGGCACTCCCGCAGGCGTTCAAGAACATCATGGACGGAAGTGGGGTCCCCGCGGGCAGCTTCTTGAAGCTCTCGATCGAGAGAGTCCCGCCTCCGAGAATCAGACCGGACTTACTCCGAGTCACCCCCATGTGTGCCAAGTGACCGCTGTAGTGGAGGATGTCCAGGTTGCCAGCCGACAGCCGATCCAGTACGGCGTCGAGGGTGGCGCTGGTCCCCTCCAGACGTTCCACTCGGATCGGCACGTCTCTAGCATGGCCCAGTCTCTCGAGATAGGAAGCCAGCTCCGCGACCTCTTCCTCCGTATCGGGCAGGGGTTCCCAGCTTGCCGGGAGAGGCAAGGGATTGCCGATGAGCAGCGCTTGTAGTTCACCCTCCCTGGGCAGGGCTGGCGCTACAGGCTCGGTCCACTCTTCTCTGACGAGAGATCGGCTGACGCAGAACCGGGTGGAGAGAGGCCGGTCGTCGATGGTGGCTAGCTCCCAGGGAATCGACAGGTCCGGCTCGGTCAACTCCAGGTGTAAGTGAGTGGACTTCAGTCGGGCCAGGGCCCGGGCCAGCTCTCCCCCCATGGCGAATATCCGCGTATCCAGTCCCAGCTCCTGGATCTCCACCTCCGGCGGATAGCCCTTGCCCTGGCGAAGACTCGTCTCGAGTCGCTCCGTCAGGTTGTGGTATTCCTCGAGTGAGGCCTCCTGGTTGCAGGTGCTGATGTCGTCCCCCGGATTCGGACCTCGTCGCAGCTGGAACCGGAACCGCACCTTCCTGGAATCCCGCTCCGACAGGATGTTCAGGAAGGCGATGGACGGCGGCTGACTGATCTGCAACAGGGCCACCAGCGGGCGGAACAGGGCCAGCTCAATCAGCCGGCTGCTGACGAGCAGCATGGCCGAGAGGGACCCGAAACCCAGGCCGAAGATGGCCGGGAGGGCGGGAAAGACGAGCCGGGAGCGGTCGAGTAGTAGCAACTCGACGAGCATCAGTAAGAGTGCCAGTGAAGAGACTCCAATCAGAGCCGTCTTGCCGACGCCCCGGCTGCCGAGGATCACGCCCAGGGCCGCCACCAGAAGAATTGTAGCGAACCACGGACCGGTGTCGATCTCGTTGAGCTCTTCTCCCCGGAGCAGGTTTGACAGGGCGTTGGCGTGGATCAGCAGACCCGGTTCAATCCTGGCGCGGGCCGGGGACAGGGGTGTGGTGAACAGATCCGCGTAGGGCTCTTGTCCCACCAGGCCCACCAGAACGATCCGGTCGTCCATGAACTTCAGTTCCTGCAAACCGGCTCGGTATCTCGGATTGCCCAGGAGCTTGTCGGCGGAGGCCACGGGCATTCTGGCCACCGTCGTGTGGGCCCAGTCGATGCGATGGGCCTCTCCCTGTTGGGGCAAGATCGACCGTTGCGCAGGGTCATTCAGAAAGGTGGCCGCCACAGCGAAGGCGAAGGACTGGCGGTACCCGGGAAACGGCCAGTCGCTGGATCTGTCAAAGAAGGAGTTCCCGGGAATCGAGCGAACCACGCCGTCAGAGTCCCGCTTGAAGTTGGCGAACCCGATAGCGGCGGCGGGCCGGCTTGCTGCCGGGAGGAGGGAGTCCACTTTCCAGCCCCTCTTGCCTCTTCGGCAGCCAACAGGCAGGACGACGTTTCCCGCCCTGGCAATGGCATTGAACAGGAGGTCATCCCTGGCCGGGACCGACGTATGATCCAGGATCACGTCGAGGCCGATAACGGCGGGCGACATGGCGCTGATGGTGGTGACGATACGGGCCAGTTCATCTCTGGGTCTCGGCCAGTCCTCCAGGTCGACGAGCACGATCCTGGAGTCCAGCGGACGACCGGGCAGGAGATCGAGCAGCAGGTCCTCGAAGGCGAGCCGTGGCTCGGGGAACAGGAAGTCGACGCCCAGGGCCAGAACGCCGGCCAGGAACGCGACGATGATCTTGCTGCCCGTAGGTAACGTGGGCAGACGGCGTCGCGAAGAGTCCGGGAGGGGGGTCAATTCCGTTGCCCCATGAGACAGAAGGCCGCCCACAGATAGGGTTGCTTGAACCGATCCTGGCCCAACATCTCACGGGTCGCGGCCTGCAGGGCTCGGTCCTTCCTGTCGCCCATGGCGAGGCGCTGATGAAACCGAGTCATCAGCCGGGCCGTCGATTCGTCGGAGACGCTCCAGAGGGAGGCGAGGACGCTCTTGCTGCCGGAGTGGAGGAACGATCGGGCCAGACAGACCAGCTCGTCGCCCCTGGATAGCTTGCCCAGACCGGTATTGCAGGCCGAGAGGACCACCAGATCGGCCTTCAGATCGAGTCCGAAGACCTCGTGCAACTCGAGGCGTCCGTCCTCGCCATCGCCGGCCGCCAGAGCCAGGCCAGAGTAGAGCGGCAAGTCGGGATCCAGTTCGCCGTGGCACGCCAGGTGAATCACGTCGTAGCCAGCGGCCTTCTTCTTCAACTCCGCTTCCTTCGCATCGCTCCCGAGGAGGACCCGGGATCGGGCGAAGTGCTGGCCCAGACCCGCAACCTCGGAGGTCGTGAAGGGGAGCGACGGTACCGAGAGACCTGCCTCGGGATTGGCCAGGGCGAGCAAGCTGCGATCCGGCCCGGGGAGGGTCCCGGCAGCAGCCAGAGCCGTGGCGCTGGGCACATAGCTGATGGGGGCCTTCTCGATCAGGTACCTGCCTTCCTGATCCAGTAGAGTCTGGAAAGGCAGGTAGTGCAGGATGTCATGGGGCACGATGACCAGCGCCTCGCCGGTCAACCGGGACTGGACTGGCGCGATGAGTATCTCGTGAAGTTTCCTGATGACTCGGCTGTTGGGGATTCGTTGCTCGAACACGATCCTGGCTTTTTGAACCAGACTGCGGAGCTTTCGAACCTTGACGGGCAGCTCGAAGACCTCCAGATTTCTCTGGCTGATCAGGAACAGGCGGACCTTCTTGCTTCCCAGGTGATAGAGCAGGAGGTGTTCTCCCGGGCCCAGGCGGGTCTGGATGGTTCCGGTGTCAACGGGCTGGACGGTCACGAGGCGGGCCAGCTCGGGACTCTCGGCGGCCATCCGTTCCAGTATCCGGTGGTGCTGTCGCTTCAAATCTTTGAGTTGCTCGCCCAGGTCTGGAGCGTGTCCCCGACCGAGAGGCGTCGTGGAAGGTCCGGCCTGCCGAGCCAGGCGGGCGGAGGCCTCCAGGATCCGCTGACGTAGGTTACGGTCCAGGTTGAGCAGCTCCTTGCTGACGCCAGCCCTGATGTCGATCCGTCCGCTGGACAGGAGGTCCACGAAGGCCCTGGCCCGGGCGCGCTCCACGAGCTGTAACGCTTGCTCCGTCCGGCCCTGGGCGATGAGCAGCTCGACGGCTTCGTCATAGACCTCCAGCCGCTCGGCG
>JAJFLN010000793.1 GCA_021772705.1 Candidatus Cloacimonadota bacterium
TCGGGAAAACTCGGCCATTCAGTCGTCCTGGATGCGGGCATCCATAGTAGGACGAACGGATCGGGAAAACTCGGCCATTCAGTCGTCCTGGATGCGGGCATCCATAGTGGGGTGAACGGCTCGCAAATCTGACCACGGAAGCCAGCGAGCCATGAACAGATGACCGCCGCGCCCCCTCTTGCCCGCCCCTGGACTTCCAGACTCCTGGCTGTGCCCCAGCCTCGGCCGCTGTCAGGTCAGGAGGCGAATGAAGGACAGGATGATGGTCCCCATCAGAGTGCAGCCAGCCAGGAGCATGATGATGATTCCCGACTTCGGATAGGGGTCGAAGAGCACGGAGATCTGCTGGCTCCAGGAATCCTCACCCAGAGTGGCCGTGATCTTGGCCACGCCAGCGTCCCTGGGGCTCCATGCCAGATGGCCCGAACTGTCGGTCTGCCCCACGTCCCAGGTCCGGGTCACTGCCTTGTGTGCGTTGGGGCGGTAGGTGGCTGTCACCTTGGCCCCCGCCGCTGGAGTCAGGGTGCCATCCTCGGCCTTCACCTGAATGGCAATTCGATACGGCTTGCCCTGCCTGGGCCTCACGGAGCCGTCCGGTGAGTCCGGAAAAGTGCCCACCAGGGTACCGGCGTTGACGCCCAGAGTACCGACGACGGCACAGGCCGTCAGGACCAGCAGTCGTGTCATTGAACGGAGGTTGAAAGTTCTCATAGGGGGTCTCCCTGTTCCGGATCGCCATCGGCGTGTTTGCCCCTTGCGGGCAGGAAGGTGAATACGCCTGCCAGGACCACGGAGCCAATGGCCCAGACGGCGAAGCATGCCGTGGCGAGGGAGGCCCCGTCAAACCCCATGAAGTTCTGTACCGGGAAGGTGGAGCCGTAGATGCCGTCCTTCAGTTCGTTGGTGACGCCCAGGCCCAGGATCGCAGCCAGGACGCAGGGGATGATGTAGCGAATGTTGAAGCAGAAGCCCTTTCCGAGGGTGAAGCGGCTGGTCTTGTTGAGCTGCTCTGCGAATCGCTCGGCCCCGTACTTCCAGGCCACGATCAGCAGTGTTCCCAGGCCGGACATGATGAGGCCGTAGCTGAAGGCCCAGTGGTCGAAGAGGTCGAGCAGGGTCAGCCCCAAGGTGCCGTTGCCGTCCAGGGTCGGATCGACGACCCGAGGCCAGGAAAAGGCGATGCTGCCGAGAGTCCCGACGGCGGAGAAGGTCACGATGGCGCCGAATCGAGGCAGATGGAACTTGTCGATCAGCGCGCTGACCAGGCTCTCGACCAGAGAGATCGACGACGTCAGCCCCGCCATCAGGCGCACGACGAAGAAGGCGACACCGAAGAATGTGACCGCCGCCGGGAACTGGGCGATTCCCTGGGGCAGCACGAAGAAGGTCATTGCCAGTGTGCTGGCCTTGGGGACGATGGAGTAGGCGAAGAGAATCGAGAAGATGGCCACCCCGGCGATCCATTCGAACATGCAGTTCATGGCGGAAGTGGCCACGGCGTTGCCCATTTGGTCGGAATCTTCCGGCAGATAGCTGGCGTAAGCCGTCATGATCCCGAAACCGAGAGACAGGGTGAAGAAGATCTGGCTCATGGCTCCTTTCCAGACTTCACCCTCCATCAAGATCTCCCACTGAGGCGTGAAGAGCAGCGCCACTCCGTGGTTGCCATCGGGCAACGTCAATCCCCGGACGATCATGATGAGCATGAATGCCCACATGGTGGGGACGAAGACCTGAACGGCCTTCTCGATGGACTTGGTGCCGTACCAGGTGAAGTAGGCGTTCAAGAACCAGACGACGACCACGGCGAACACTGGCGTCCAGGTGCTGATCATGTGGAAGAAGACCGCCATGGGCGTCGATAGGGCTCCGGCGGCCATTCCGAACGCCGGCACCGCCGGGCTGACGGGCGCCCAGAGGGCGTTGAAGGCGTAGACCATCATCCCCAGGACCCAGGAGAGAATCGCCACGTAGTACATCGTGATGATCCCGGCGTTGACCAGGGTCCACCATCCCAGGAACTCACCGGCCATTCCGGCGACTCGCTTCAGGGCCATTGGGAATGAGAGGCGGAACACGTGGCCGAGGCCGAACTCCACGGCCATCACCGGGATACCTACAAGGAACAGGGCCAGCAGATAAGGCAGGTAAAAGGCGCCCCCGCCGTACTTGTAGGCGTTGGCTCCGAAGAAGACGATGTTTCCTAGGCCGATGGCCGAGCCGGAGGCGGCCAGAATGAAGGCCAGCTTCGACCCCCACTGGGGCCGATCGGCATCGCCTCCGGCTTCAATCGGCGCCGTACCGTTCTGGGATTCGTTCATGTTATCTCCCGATCAGGAAGGGTTAGGGGCCGCGCAAGAACAAATGCACAGAAGTCGCGCCCAGATTTGGGTCAGATGCGGTTGGTTCGAGGGAGCGGGACCGGAGGCGTGGTGGGCTACGTCGAGGATTCGGCGATTGAGGAGCGGACGAAGATGGCCTGAAGATGGGGTGCGAAACTGCGTAGTTATTCTTGCGCGGACCCTTGGTGTCGTTCGTCACGACAGCTAAACACATGAACAAAACATCAGGGAACAGAAATCCCAGCCCAGTCAATCTCTGACCTGGAGGACTTTCGGGTCCATGACCTTCCGCCAGATCGGGGGCAGTAGCGCCAGCAGGATCATGGCCGGATAGCCGGAGGGCAGCTGGGGGCTGTCATCCAGGTTCCGAAGTGTCTGATACTTGCGGCTCGCATGCATGTGATGATCCGAGTGGCGGGTCAATTCAAACAGGAACCAGCGGCTCAGGTAGTAGTTGGAGTTCCAGGAGTGCTGAATGTCCACCCGCTCCAGAGCGCCGTCAGCAGACTCCTGTCGCTGCAGGCCGTAGTGCTCCAGGTAATTGACTGCTTCCAGCAGAGTGAAGCCGACCCAGCTCGATCCGAGATAGAACAGGAGACCCGAGGGTCCCAGGGTCGCCAGCAACACCCCGGCGAAA
>JAJFLN010000794.1 GCA_021772705.1 Candidatus Cloacimonadota bacterium
CCCGCTTCCTGCAGCTGAGCGGCCACGGTCCAGCCGTCGGGCAGCTGTCCCTCGACACTGGGATTCTCCTTGCTCAGGGTCTGTCCTAGAGGGCCGAGAATGCGGCCCAGCACCAGTTGCATGTGCGCCGCGTCCCTCAGCCTGACGTTGGATCGCTGGAAGCCTTCCGGCGCTGCCATGGCCCCTTCCGGCGGGGCGCTGTCCACCAGCTCTGGCGGTAGAGGCATGGCGAACACATCGGTGGGAGAGACGACATAGACTCCCTGGATGGCTGAACTTCCCAGGAGAGCTTCCAGAGGGCCTCTTCCTTCCACTTCCCACCGCAGAGCCTCGACGAGCTGCTCTTCCCTGCCTGCGACAGTCTGAGGCAACTTGAGCCCCTGCAGGGCCTTCCGAGCCGTCTCGGGTTCGAATCGAAGGACCCCCGGATTGGTGAGCAGGTCCAGCTGATCGAGGTATCGACAGTGAAGCTGGAACACGGACTCTTCCCAGTTGGCCGGCGGCCCAGGGGGAGGCTCGAAGGGGATCTGATAGGGAGCCTTGAAGTTGATCTGCCGGAAGTCATTCAGCACATCGCCGGCGCCGGCCAGATGCTTCGAGAAGATGTCGCCTATCTGGACGACCTCGCTGGTCCGGACACGGCGGGCAAATCGCTTCCAGGCCTCGGGCAGGGACAGGCCGAGACCGTGTTCCGCCAGGACGCAGGTGAGCTCCTCCCGCAGAGGCATGGGCAGCTCGTGAGCAGCCTTCTGAAGGGACTCGACGAAGGGCGTCCCGGCTTGAACCTGGGTCGCCATCTCTTCGCCATTCTGCTCGATCTGCCGGGCTACCTTGCCCTGTCGCATACCAATGCCGGCCTTGCAGGCGAAGAAGGGACCCATCGCTCCCAGGGCTCCCATGAGCCCGGCAATCAGCAGTGAACCCGAGAGGATTCCCAGCACGGCGCCGACGCCAAGAAACACGGCACTGGCCCCGGCAATCTGCTTGGCCGTCACCTTCAAGCCGGTTCCCCGCAGTGTCCCGGCCACTCCTTCGACGAAGACGGGAGGGACCTTCTCCCCGGCTAACGCAAACACCTCGAGCAGTTGCTTCTTAGCGCTCATGACTCTCCCTTGCCTGCCTGGTTGTTTATCCAGGTCATTGTATCACCCGCCATTTACCTGAAGCCGTGCGGAAGCGCTCCGGTAAATGACCTGTGCCAGCAAGGCGAAGAGCGTCACCCAGAACAGCTGCCGGGAGATCAGGGAGAAGGCCAATTCCCATTCGAATTTCACCCCCAGCCGGGCCGGCGCGTACAGGATCGACGCGAAGGGAAGCCGATCGACGATCTGCCTGAGCCAATCGGGAAAGAACTCCAGGGGAATCATCAGTCCTCCGGCGGTGAAGAGGATCTTCTGGTACATCCAGAAGAAGGGCCGGGTCTCCTCGAGCCAGAACCCGATCATGGCGAGGCAGATCATCACATGGAAGTGGAGCAGTAGTCCGAGGAACATGGCCAGACCGAGACCAGGCAGTCCCCAGAGCGGGGTCGGCGGCGGTCCTGCCAACAGACAGGCAAAGGTCCCGCCAATGACCAGATTCATGGAAAGCCGGACCGCCACCTCACCCCCATAGGTGGCCAAATGATGGCCGATATAGTGGATGGGGCGAACCATCAGGTAGGCCACGGAGCCCGTCCGGATCTCCTCATTCACGGTCTGTTCGAACCTGGGGACCGAGAGCAGCAATGCCTCCGTCAGGATCAGATACCAGACCACATCGCCGGTCCCGAAGCCGGCCATCTCTCCTCCTGCCAGAAGCTTGTGGAACACCCGGGACAGGACGAAGACCATCAGCAGGAAGAACGCGGACCTGCCCAGCAGGTCTCCCACATAGGCCGTGCTCGTACGGGCCGCGATGATCGACAGAGCGAGGTACTTCACGGGTCGGCTCTCTCGCTGAAGATGTGAGCGATCACTTCCTCCAGTGGGGGATCGGTGACGACGATATCCGCCACCGACAAGTTCGCGAACAGAGTCCCCAGGACGGTCTCGATCTGCGTGGAAGCCGTGTCCACCTCCAGCTTGAGGCCATAACCCTTCTGCTTCAGAATCCGGACACCGGGCATGGCTGGCGCTTCGGCCCTCTCCCTGAGTTTCAGGTCGATCACCTTCGACTTCAGGTACCGTCGTTTCAGGTCCTTCACCGGGATATCGAGGATGATGGAGCCGTGATTGACCACCAGAACCCGACGGCAGATCTGCTCGATGTCATCGGCCTCGTGGGAGGTGAGGAACGTGGTGATCCCCTCCTCCCGGTTGAGTTCGATCAACAGATCCCGGACCCTGGCGCGAGCCAACACATCGAGCCCGATGGTGGGTTCATCGAGGAACAGCACTCGGGGACGGTGCAGCAGCGACGCCACCAGTTCGCACCGCATCCTCTGTCCCAGGGAGAGCTTGCGTACCGGCGTGTCGTAGAACTCGCCGAGCTCAAATCGCTCCACGAGATCATCCCGCCGTTGACGATAGTCGGACCTGGGGATCTCATAGACGTGGGAGAGAAGCTCGAATGTCTCCCTCGGCGGCAGGTGATACCAGAGCTGCGAACGCTGGCCGAAGACCGTACCGATCCGCATCGCCAGCTCCGAGCGGCTCTCCCAGGGAGTCACTCCCAGGACCGTTGCCGTCCCCGATGTGGGATACAGGATACCCGTAAGCATCTTGATGGTTGTGGACTTGCCGGCTCCATTGGGTCCGATGAACGCCAGCAGTTGACCTTCCTGCACCTGATAATCGATGCCTCCGACGGCGACGACCTCCCTG
>JAJFLN010000795.1 GCA_021772705.1 Candidatus Cloacimonadota bacterium
AAGTTGAAGCAGGCGAGCTTCGAGGAGCTCGGTTCCTGGCATTTGCCCTGAAGTTCGAGGTCAAGAACGACGCTCAGCCGACCCGTTTCAACAAGGTACTCTTCATGAAGAACCTCCGGCGAGACAGCAGCTGGCTCCCACTTCCCGGTTCCTAGTGCTGCGCTGTTGAGCGTTGCCTCCCTGACCGTCGCTTATGTAGGCTGTAGGGACGGAACGAGGTGGACATCCTGGAGGAATTGAATCATCTGAGAGAGTCAGGAGCCGGCGCCCATGTCGAGTCGGCCGAGGCCAAGCCTGCAGTCGAAGGGGAAGGGGTGCCCGGGAAAGCGGACAACGAACAGGGCAACGAAGCCGGGAGCGGCGCGAAGGACGTGGAGGCATCGGAGGCTCACACCACACCGTGAATTCCGAGGGGGAGAAAGGACTGAGAGGGCTCGGACGCAGCCCATCCGCCCGGTTCGTCCTGCTTGTCCTGATGTCCTGGACACTGCTGTCGGCCGGTTGTGGCGGCGGATCCCATCAGACTGCTTCGGGAGACTCGATACCCGAAGGACCCCGGATTGTTCTCGGTATCGCGGCCCCGATGACCGGGACTCTGAACGACCTGGGCCGGATGATGTCTCTGGGCGTCAAGATGAAGCTCCGGGAAGTGAACGCTCAGGGCGGCATCGACGGAGTCAGAGTCTACGTCGAGACGGGAGACGACGCTGGCAACCCGGAAGTTGCGATCAAAGTGGCACGCAAGCTCTCCTCCAACAGTGAAGTCATGGCGATCATCGGCCACTTCAACAGCGCTTGCGGCCTGGCAGGCAAGCCGATTTACAAGAAGGCCGGTGTGGTGACCATCTCGCCGGGCTCGACCAATCCCCGGCTCTGTGTGGACAACCCCTACGGATTCCGGACCATGTACCGGGATGACTTCCAGGGTCAGTCCCTGGCCCGGTATGCCGAGGAGCATCTGGGGGCCAAACGGATCGCCGTCTTTCACGACAACGATTCCTATGGCAACGGTCTGAAGAACGCCTTCCTGACGGAGGCGAAGAAGCTGGACCTTGAGGTCGTGCTGATCGAGACATACGACCGGGATATGTCCGAGTTCCGGCCTCAGCTCCAGCGGTTCAGGGCCAGGTCGCCGGATCTGCTGGTCATCGCCGGTCTCTATATCCCGGGCTCCACGATTGTCGCCCAGGCCCGGGAGGTGGGGCTGAAGCTCCCGATTCTCGGAGGGGGCGGTCTCTTCAGCCTTCAGTTCATTCGGGACGGCGGGGATGCAGTGGAGGGCACTTACTGCACGACCCCGTTTCTGTTTCAACTGGGCGGCATCCGGGCCAAGGAGTGGAAGCTCGAGTTCGAGGACCTCTTTGGAGTTGAGCCGGATCCCTGGGCGGTTCAGGCCTACGATGCGGCGGGAATTCTGGTGACAGCGATCTCCGAGGCTGGTCCGGATCGGGAGAAGATCCGGGAGTGGATCACAGGCCTCGATTCTGGGGAAATGGCCTACCAGGGGCTGGGAGGCCCGGTTTACTTCGACGAGAATGGGGACTGCCTCCGCCCCATTTACATGGCCGTCGTCAAGGACGGCGAGTTCGTTCCGGCAGAGGAGCAGTTTCCCAACTGGTTCTTCGATCCCTGATCCCGCCAGGCCCCGCCAGGCCCCGCCAGGCCGCCGAGGGCCGCCGAGGGCCTCTCGCCGGATCAGACGTTGAACCGGATGTTCATCACGTCTCCGTCCTGCACGACGTACTCCTTGCCTTCGAGCCTGAAGACGCCCTCCTTCTTGGCCGAGGCCCAGGAGCCCTCCAGGCGATCGAAGTCGCCGTAGCCCACGACCTCGGCGCGTATGAAGCCCTTCTCCAGGTCGCTGTGGATCTTGCCGGCAGCGCGCTGAGCGTGGGTCCCGACCCGGATCGTCCAGGCCCGGACCTCGTCCTCTCCGACGGTGAAGAACGAGATGTACTGCAGCATCTCGTAGCAGGTCCGGATCAGGCGACTCCGGGCTGCCTCCTCCATTCCCAGATCCTGGAGGAACTCGAGGCGCTCCTCCGGCGTGTCCAGCTCGGCGATATCGGACTCGATGCGGGCCGAGAGCCGGATTGTCCTGGCCCCGGGATGGGCCTCCCGGAATGCCTTCTCCCTCGAGTTCTCCGGGTCCGCGAACTGGTCCTCGTCGAGGTTCAGGACAGTGACGATCGGTTTGGCTGTGACCAGAGCGTAGCTTCTGAGCAGAGCCGCGTCCTCGCCAGAGAAGTCCATGTCCGAGACGGGCTTTTCCTCTTCCAGGGCCTGGTGGAGCCGGGTGAGCAAGACGAGCTCCTTCTCCTCGCCCTTGATGCCCCGGGACAGGTTCTTCTCGACCTTCTCCTTCCTCTGCTCCACCAGCATCAGGTCCGCCAGCTGCAGCTCTGACATCATCAACTGGTAGTCCCGGGCGCCATCGACGCTCTTCTCGGAGTGATAGACATTCTCGTTTTCGAAGAGCCGCACGACGTGAAGCAGGCCATCGACGGTCTTGATCTCGCTCATCATCTTGGCCGCGATGCTCGATTGATTCGAGGCGCTGCGAGTGATGGCGGCGAAGTCGATGAACTCGATGTCCGAATAGGTGGTCTTCTTCGGCTTGAACAGTCCCGACAGCCGGTCTATCCGGGAATCGGGAACCTTGATGACGCCGATACGCGCCTTGGAGGGGTCTGTGGTGGCATCGCTGTGGACGCCCTCCTGGAGCAGGTCAAATGTGGTCGACTTGCCCGTCTGGGGAAGTCCAATGATTCCAATCTTCATGGGGGTATCGCTTCTTCAATGCTCAGGACCGCCCGCGCCGGCCAAGGCGGTGATCTCGCCGGCCACGTCGCGACCGATCAGTCCGGCCCGGTCCCGGCCGGGCATCCGGAAGTAGCGTCCGTCGCCGGTGGGGTTGAGCGCTCCGATTTCGAGATGATAGGTGTGGTCCGCCAGGATTGTCAAACGGACTGCTGGCTCGGCGAGACCGAACTCCTCACCCACCACCGCCTCTGACGGCAGGGCTCGAACCGGCGCTCGCTCACAGATCTGGTCCAGGACCCACTCGGTCCGGTCAGCTACCTCAACCCCTTCTTCGGGGGAGGCGAGGCCCCGGAAGCCCGGTCCTGACGCCTCGGCCACGACCTGCGACGGTGCCTGTGCCCTCCACGTGGCGCCGGACCGGATGACCTGAACCGATCTGCCCTCGGCGGTGACGGTGATGGATCGGACCCGGTCCGGAGGCTCGGGAATCACCTGGCCCGGTGGGGGCGGAAGCATGGCCACGGCCAGGCTGAGAAGGGCCGCCAGCGCCAGGGCACCCAGGAGGTGACGCCTGGCCGGACCCGTCACGAGCGGCGGGCCTCGAGCCAGCAGTAGAGAGCGATGATCAGGAGCAGGCAGGGCATGCCCAGGGCTGTGACCGCCGTCAAGGCCCGGTAGTGTCGGTCCGCCAGGATGAGCCGCGGTGGTCCCGGCGGGTCCGGCCACTGACCGAGCAACTCGTCTCTTTCGGCGAGCCAGTTGATCAGTGCCATCATCAACTCCTGGCTGACGGGGTACTTGGCCAGTGAGGCATTGGTCATGAAGTCACCGTCGCCCAGAACGGCGACCCGGCCTGCGTTGTCAAGTCTGGCGGCGGCTGCCACGACCAGCTCGCCCGTTGGGCCCGGCTTGCCGTCGGGCAGGGTCGAGCGGGATTCCTGGCTGACCGTGGCCAGTGGCTTCCAGCCTCGGCGTTCCGCATCGGGTCCGAAGCCAAGGGGGCTGACTCCCGGAAAGAGCGTGCTGGCGAGCCCCTCCGTGATGGGGTGGCTCCGATAAGAGCCAAGTTCCTTCGAGACCACGGCCGTGCCGGGATCGCCCTGCAGAAATCGGGCGAGGTCATAGACCTGGGCGCCGGCCCAGGTGACCCCCCAGCTCTGCAGCATCTGCCGCATCCGAGGATGGACCTCGCCGGGCTCCAGGAGGGCCAACACGGAACCACCGGCCTTCTGGAAGGCGGCGATGCTCTGCATGACCGTCTCCGGCGGATCTACTCTCGGGTAGGGTGCAACGAGAACTCGCAGGTCTTTGGGAATCCCGCTTCCCGGAGCGATCTCGACGACCTTGTAGTTCTCGTGCTCCATCACCGACCGGGTCAGACTGTAGCCCAGGGGGCCTCGGTCGGAGGGAGTGGCCTCACCCTGACCGGTGAGGAATCCCACTCGGGCCAGATTGGTCCCCAGAAGGGCGTGAATCGCCAGTGAGAGGTGCCTCTCCGTCGGGCGCCGGACCAGCTTTTCCCGCTCGCCATACTGGACGATGAGGGCGCCGCTTGCCGCCCCGGGGAAGCGATTCGCCAGAGAGGGCTTCAGGTCCGGGTCCATAAATCGCACTTCCACCTGTGGGGACTGATGGCGGTAGGTTGCGAGCAGGTCACGGGCCAGGAAGCGGCCCGGCGAGTTGCTCCGAAACGCCACGGTGACCTTCAGTGGGCCGCGAAGTTGAGCCAGCAGTCCCTTCGTGGCCGGCGACAGGACGAACCGGTGGGACTCCGTCACGTCGATGCGGTACCGGTGATGTTGGAGTAGACGGTCCAGTGTGCCGACGATGAACAGGCAGATGACGGCATGAATCGTCAGGAGCGCCATGGTCTTCCACGAGGCCCCGCTCAGCTCGTTCCGGGCCATCACGATGGTGACGAAGCCCAGAACCAGACCGCTGAAGAACAGCTGGTCTCCTGCCACTCCGGCGGCGCGAGCGACCACGCCGGCCATGAGCAGACCCAGGGATAGCACCGTCAGGATCGAGGAACGAAAGGGACCACGTCCCCAGAGTCTCGCCAGTGTCATCGTCCGGATCGACCTGCTTCCAGGGCTGTGACAGCCATAACGATGAAGGCCGCCGCTGTGAGAATCAGGAAGGCCACGTCACCGGTGTCGATGATGCCTCGAGTGAGGGGGCCAAACCGCAGATAGAGGCTGTATCGATCTGTGATTCCGCCCCCGTCGAGCCCGACGGCCAGGCCGAGGCTGTGGAGCAACCAGAGCGTCAGTGA
>JAJFLN010000796.1 GCA_021772705.1 Candidatus Cloacimonadota bacterium
CAGCCGCGGCCTCTCGACCGCCGCCGCATGACTCGGGGTCAGCGCGGTTCGCTAAACCTTCACTGTGCAAGACTTTCACTCGCTACACCTCGGCGGTCTCCCGCCGCTTTCGGGACACACGACTGGACCCGAATTCCTGAGTTACCCGTGCTGCCTGGCAGCCGACCGCGAATTCGGGTCCAGTCGTGTGTCCCCGGATCCCCACAGACATGCTCCCTCCCGGACCTGTTGGCGCTGCGGATGCGGTCAGACCTGACTAGCTATCGGCTACTCGACGTGCAACCATGGTAAATCGGGTGTAGGGGGCTACCGGATGACCGGTCGAGGAGTGATCTGAAGGTGGTTGTGGCGAAGGATGCCAAGCTCGACGCCAGGGCGAGGTTCTTCAACCGTGAGCTCTCATGGCTTCGGTTCAACGAGAGAGTCCTGGAGGAAGCCCTCAAGGAGCGCCAACCTCCCCTGGAGCGGCTGAAGTTCCTCTGCATCTTCGGCAACAACTTAGACGAGTTCTATATGATCCGCGTCGCCGGTCTGAAGCAGCAGCTCGGGGCATCGGTGCTGGAGTTGTCCCCCGATGGAATGTCGCCGAAGGAGCAGCTGAAGCGGATCTCGGACATGTCCCATCAGCTGGTGGAGCGGAAAGTCCGGTGCATGCTGGATGACGTGATGCCCCTGCTGCGGACGCATGGCATCTTCGTTCATGAGTATCAGTCCCTACCTCAGGAGACCCGGGAGATAGTCGACGAGTACTTCCGTCGGGAAGTTCTACCGGTCCTGACGCCTCTGGCGGTCGATCCTGGCCATCCCTTTCCTCACCTGCTCAACCTGGGTTTGAACCTGGGCTTCCTGCTGGAGCCCAGGGACGGGGAGGGCGAGGAGCTCTTCGCCGTGCTGCAGGTCCCCAGCGTCCTGCCGAGGCTCATTCCGTTGCGGGACATGGTGGGGGGTTACAACTACCTGCTGCTGGAGAATGCCATCTGCCAGCACGCCGATGACCTGTTCCCGGGATACCGTGTTACCAAGACTTTTCCTTTCCGCCTGACCCGGGACGCGGATCTCGGCATCGCCGAGGACGAGGCCGACGACCTGCTGATCACGGTGGAGCAGAGCCTGCGACACCGGAACCAGGGCGACGCCGTCCGCCTGGAGATCTCTCCCGATGCCCCGAGTGTCATTGTCGACAGCCTGATCGAAGACCTGCAGATCCACCAGCGGGACGTGTTCCGCATCGAAGGGCCCCTGAACCCCATGGACCTCATGGCCCTGACGGATCTGGACATGCCGTCCTTGAAGGACGCATCCTTCACGGCCCGGGCAATCAGGCGAGAGTCCGGTGAGTCTATCTTCGCCCGGATCCGGGCCGGAGACATCCTGCTGCACCACCCCTACGACTCCTTTGATCCAGTCCTGGGCCTGGTCTCGGAGGCCGCCGACGATCCTCGGGTCCTGGCCATCAAGCAGACCCTCTACCGGACCAGCGGCGACTCGGCCATCGTGAAAGCCCTGATGCGGGCCGCCGAGAACGGGAAGCAGGTGACGGCCATCGTGGAACTTCAGGCCCGGTTCGATGAGAAGAACAACATCGAATGGGCCCGGGCACTGGAAGAGGCCGGCGCCCACGTCATCTATGGCCTCATCGGCCTCAAGACCCACGCGAAGGTCTGTCTCGTGGTCCGTCGCGAGGAGACCGGCATTCGCCGCTATGTCCACCTTGGTACGGGTAACTACAACCCGAAGACGGCCCGCATCTACACCGACATCGGCCTCATGTCGGCCCGGCCCGAACTCGGCACTGACGCCTCGGAGCTCTTCAACCACCTGACGGGATACTCGAAGTTCGAGAAGTGGCAGCGATTCCTGGTGGCGCCTCACAACATGCGAACGCAGCTCTATGAACTGATCCGCCGGGAGGCGAACCACGCCCGGGAAGGCAAGGGGGGCAGGATCGTGGCGAAGATGAACTCCCTTTCCGATGAGAGGATCATCGAAGAGCTGTACGCAGCGTCCCAGACCGGCGTCAGCATCGACCTGATCGTCCGGGGGATCAGCTGCCTGCGGCCTGGTGTTCCCGGGCTGTCGGAGAACATCCGCGTGATCAGCATCGTGGGCCGGTTCCTGGAGCACAGCCGAGTCTTTCACTTCGCCAACGGAGGGGATGACCAGATCTACACAGGCAGCGCCGACTGGATGACCCGGAACCTGGACCGGCGCGTCGAGATATTCTTCCCCATCGAGGATCCCGCGCTCCGGGATCGGATGATCAACGAGGTCCTGGGAACATGTCTGGCTGACAACGTGCAGGCCCGCGAATTGAAGTCTGACGGAACCTGGGTCCATCGAACTCCGGCGGAAGGCGAACCATCCATCGAGACGCAGGTCGTGTTGCTCAAGGAGGCTCGGCATGCCGTACCCCTCGAGACCTCCGGACTCCAATCCTCCGACGATTCTCGCCTGGGCAAGAAGGGCCGCAAGCCGATCAACGGAGGTCAGGCCGCCCGCATGCGAAACCGAGGCCGCCGCAGGCGTGAGAGCGAAAAGGGCTCCCAGACCGGTCCCCTGAAGGTACCGGCTGCCCCAAATATCTGACGTGCAGGGAGACCACCGGGAGCTAGGAGCATGTCGGAGAAATGGACCCGTGCCAACCCCTCGGGGCGGAGCCAGAACAGGGAACAGAGAGCCGGAAACAGGGAACAGGGGACGGAGAATTTTCCAGTCAAGGAAGACCGCAAACTGGAGACGATACCTGCTCCTTCCTGAAGTCAGAGAGTCCCTTGCTCCCATCGGAGACCAAGGCCCTGAATTCCCTGTTCCCGGTTGCCTATTTGCCTTTCCCCGACACACTCCTGGACTGTTCTTCCTCCTGAAACGATGAACCAGCTCTCCTTCACGTGGAAGAACGTCACCCGGAATCCCCGGCGGACCGGGTTGACTCTCCTGTCGATGACGGCCAGCATCGCCCTGCTGACCTTGCTGCTCGCTGTGGAGGATACGATGCGGTTCTTCTCCCAGAAGGCCGAGCAGTCCCTCCGGATCTCGGTTCGTCACAAGACCGGTTTCGCCCTCCTGTTGCCCATCGCCTACAGGGACAAGATCGCCCAGGTTCCTGGCGTGGTGGCCGTGAACGGGTTCTCGTGGTACGGCGGTGTCTTCCGGGACCCGAAGCAGATCCTGCCCTCCATCTCTTGCGAGCCCGAGACGTTGCAGGCGGTTTGGGGCGACCGGCTCGAGGCGACGCCGGCGGAATGGGAGGCCTTCAAGAAGGATCGCATGGGTGCGCTGGTGGCTCCCCTGGTGGCGGCCCGGCACGGCTGGAAGACCGGGGACGTGGTGCCTCTGAAGGGCAACGTGCTCCCCTTTGATTTGACGTTCCGGATCAGCGGGGTGATGACGGATTCCTTCGACCCCATGATCTTCCTGTTCCACCGGGACTATCTGGAGGAGGCGAAGGGCAACCCCGGTGAGGTGGGCAACTACTGGGTGAAGATCGACAGGCGTGAGAACGTGACCCCGGCGATCAACCAGATCAACGCCATGTTCGAGAACTCGACCCATCCGGTGGTGGCCGAGACCGAGAAAGGGCTCTTCGAACTGGTGACGGGAATGATGCAGGTCCTGCGCCTGGTCGTGGTGGCCATCGGAACGGCGGTGGTGATCAGCATCATG
Source organism: Candidatus Cloacimonadota bacterium (assembly GCA_021772705.1). Lineage (GTDB taxonomy): Bacteria > Muiribacteriota > UBA6191 > JACPRK01 > JACPRK01 > OFTM100. Next base: position 3,664 of record JAJFLN010000796.1, read on the forward strand.
CTCGTCGGGGCCAACACCATCGCCATGAGCGTGCGGGAACGAATGTCGGAGGTCGGTGTCCTGCGGGCCATGGGTTTCAGGCGCCATCACATCTTTACATTCTTGCTCGGAGAGTCCTGTCTCATCTCGATGATTGGCGGGACCATCGGTTCTGTCCTGGCCTTCTGGACCTGTCACTGGTCGGCCTCCTTCATTCCCGACCCGGTGATCGCCGCATTCCTCTCCAAGGCTCGCCCCGAGCTGATCCTGTATTCCATGAGCATCGCCGGAGTGGTGGGCCTGGCCGCCGGGGTGGTGCCGGCCGTGGGCGCCGTCCGTGTTCCCGTGAGCCACGCCCTCAGGCAGGTCGTATGAGCTCCGCCATTCCCCTGCGGTACAACTGGCGCAGCCTGCAGGTCCGGTGGGTCACGACTCTCCTGACCCTGGGCGGCGTGGCGCTGGTGGTGGCCACCTTCGTCGCCCTGATGGCGCTGGCGGCGGGCCTGTCCCACGCCATCGGCTCCCAGGCTGATCCCAGGAACGCCGTACTCCTTTACCGAGGCAGCATCTCGGAGGCCATGAGCCGCGTGACGGTGGACCAGTACCAGAACCTACGCTTCCTTCCACAAATCGCCACCGACGAGAAGGGGGACTCACTGGCCAGTCTGGAGTCCTTCGTCCAGGTCAATCTGCCCCGTCGCCGGGGAGGCGAGGCCATGGTGGTCATGCGAGGCATGCGTCCCGTCGGTCTGAAAGTCCACGACCAGGTGAGGCTGCAGCAGGGGACCTGGTTCCTGCCTCAGTCGAGTGACTGTGTGGTCGGAACCGGACTGGCGGAGAGGCATCCTGGCGTGGCCGTGGGCAAGAGTATCCGCCTCGGCCGGAGGGACCTGCGGATCGTGGGCATCTTCGAGGCGGGCGGATCGGCGCTGGAGTCCGAGATCTGGGCCGATCTGGATGATGTGGTCTCTGGTGCTGGCCGGGACTGGTACAACTCCGTGTCCGTGCGCCTCTCGTCACGGGAGGAGTTTCCTGCCTTCAAGGCAGCCGTGACGGGGGACCCTCGGATCGATCTGGGAGTGAAGACCGAGCTGGACTACTACAAGGACCAGGCCGGCAGCGCCGAGGGCTTTCGGATACTGGGGTTGATCGTCTGCTTCTTCATGGCCATCGGGGCCGGACTGGCGGAGATGAACACCATGTACGCCGCCATCGGTTCCAGGACCCGGGAGATCGGTACCCTCAGGGCCCTCGGCTTTGGCCGTGGAGCCATCCTGATCAGCTTCCTGGCGGAGTCCGTCTTCCTGGCCCTGCCTGGGGGACTCCTGGGCTGTCTCATCGGATCGAGCTTTGATGGTTTCACCACATCGGTGCTGAGCTTCGCCACCGTGTCGGAGGTGTCATTCCAGTTTCTTGTCACTCCCGAGATTCTGCTGTCAGCCTTCGCGTTCAGCCTGGGGCTGGGATTGCTGGGGGGAATGGCCCCCGCCGTGGCGGCAGCCCGTACTCCTGTGCTGAAAGCACTGCGGAAGGTATGAGGCTGGGGCAGCTCACCCGGTATGATAGGAGGAGTTGACCGTCCCTGAGGGGCGGGGAGCGTCATGCGCCATCAGGATCGTCTCGTCAGCAGCCTGTCCCATCAGGATCTCCACTACCGGGCCTACGCCGCCCGGCAGATGGAGAGGCTCTGCATTTACTTTGACTCCGAGGACCTGATCGGGACTGTCCGATCCTCCTGGCACGAGGCTCCTGGACCCATGGCGGTGCACTACCTCTGCGCCTATAACGATCTGCTGCCCAGGCACCTGAGGAGTCTTTACGAGCCCGGCAGATCCCTGGTCCATTCCCGGGTCGTCTCCAGCGCTGGCAGGTCCCGGCCCGGGGCAGGTTCGACTCGGCCCGATGGTCAGGAGGCCCTGACCCGGGCGGCGAATCAGGCCACGGAGCCCTGCATCCAGGCCCTGCGAAAGCGCATCGACGGCGTGAAGGACCGGGAGAAGCGAGTCCTGATGGGAACCCTGTCCCGGTTCCGGCACACGGAGGTCGAGGCCTGCCTGACGGGGATGCTCGGCGACGACAGCTTCGGCGCCATCGCGGCGTTCCTCCTGACGGCCAACTTCGGCATCCTTGCGGACGACAAGGTTCTCGGCAGGATCGAGCAGGTCTGGGACCGGGACCTCCTGCCTCAGTACATCCTGCCGCTCCGCTATCTGCCCACAGAGGGCAGCTTTGACGTGTTGAAGCGGGCCGCGGCCCACAAATCGCCGGCGGTGCAGTGGTTGACGGCCACCTGCCTGGATCGGTACGGCGATCACGACCTGAAGCCCGTGGTGGAGACCCTGTTTCAGACTCAGCTCGGATGGGCCATCGTTCACTCCCTGGAGTCCCTGGCCCGGCTGGGCCGGAGCAAGCTGGGACTTCCCTTCGTGAAGCAGGCCCTGGAGTCCTTCGAGCATCCTCTCGTGCGCATCGCGGCCCTGAAGGCTCTGGTCGAGGTCGGAGGCGGGGACTCCCTGGACATCTGCTTGAAGGAGATCGGCCGGCCCGGATCGTCTCACCAGGTTGCCCAGGCCATGACGTCATTCCTTCAACTCGGAGCGCCTCCCGAGCTCCGTTGCCAGGTGTTCGCACCTCTGTTGAAGTCGAGCAATCTGGAGGTCACGACCCAGGCGATCCTGGGCCTGATCGGGGCCGACGATCAGCTGGCGGGACGGGGCATCCGGGATCTGATCGTCGAAGGCAGCGAGGACGAGCGGCTTCAGGCGGCCTACTGCCTCGGCTACTACCCGGGAGAGTCATCTGTCCGGGTGCTGGATCACCTCATCCGGACCGACGCGAGCCCGGCGGTGCGCCTCCAGGCCCTGCGAGCCTGCGCCTACTATGAGCCCACGGACTTCCTCCTGGAGCGACTCATCTCCTACCTGGATCTGGAAGAGGATCGCCTGGTGATGGACGCCATCCGTATTCTCTCCAACGTAGGAGGCGAGTGCGAGAAGGAAGTCATCCCCGCCCTGGCGACGGTGGCCCGGTACGGTGGTTCCGGACCGCTGCGACGCCTCGCCAATCGGGGGCTGGGCCAGTTCGAGACCCGGCTGGCCCGAAGTCATCTGGAGGAGGCCCTGTCCAACGACAGCTCGGACCCCGATTCACTCCTGGGAGCCATTGAGGGACTGGGCTGGGCCTCGCCTCCGGCTCCCGATACGGAGGGACTCGTGAAGCTCCTGGACCATCCTCTGGCCTCCATCCGGGCTGCCAGCGCTCGGGTCCTCTATGGCTGGGCGAACCTGGATGGACTGGCGGTGTTGCCGAAGCTTCTGGAGGGATCCGGCTCCGAGGCCCGGGAAGCGGTGCGGGCCATGGAGGAGATATCCGTCATCAACGATTACCTGCTGATGGGGCCTCGTTTCGCCAGCCTGGCGGAGAAGCTGAAGGCCCGGTTGCGCACGAGCGAGTATCTCGAGTTTTCCCGCCGCGAGCTACAGCTGGGAACGCTCCGGGAGGGAGCCTCCGAGGCCGTGGACCCCCACGAGGCGGTACAGAGCCGGACCGAACTGGCCGCTGACGGGCTGGCTGGAGAGGGCAGGACGGCGAGCCAGTTGCTGGCCGATATCGAGGAGGCCCAGAAGCGATATCCGACGGCCGATGCGGGCCGGCGGCGCAAGACGGCCACCCAGGCGCACCCCCCGGTTCCGGGTCCGGAGGATCGCCTGTCGACGGCGCCGGAGCGCTGGCGATGGCTGGTGCCTGTCGCCGGTGTCTGCGCCGGTGCCCTCATCTTCGCCGTCCTGGGCAAGACCCTGACCTCCAGCGGCGGCGGCGAGTCGCTTTCGCCGGAGGCGACGGAGACGCAGGAGATGGAGGCCTTCGGGCAATCCCTGGCCATCGGTTCCATCCGGGGAGTGGTCCGGTCTCTTCCCACGGGGGGAGGCAATGAGGAGGTACTGGGGCCAGACTCCCGGGTCAATCCCGGCGACCGGGTCGAGGCCGATGACGGCGGGGCGATACAGCTGGGCTTGAAGCCGAAGGGCAACGCTCTCTTCCTGCAGGGACCCGGCGGCTTTAGCTTCAGCGGCCTGGCCGTGGAGTCCGCCGAGCGTCGACTCGTCCTGGTCAGGGTCAGCGACATTCAGGGCCGTCTCGTCTTCGACCTCAAGTGGGGCCGCCCCCGAGTGGAGCTGGTCCTGGGCAACTTCCGGATCAAGGCATGGAAGGGCCTCTACTCCATCAGCAACGGACCGAAGGGCGCCGCCGTATCCGTGGCGGCCGGGCGAGTCGAAGTGACGGACAAGCTGGATCAGTACACCCTGGTGACGGAGAACCAGGAGTTCCGATTCCTGACCACCGACGAGACAGGCAAGCTGGCGGACTTCGATCCCTCAACGGTGCGCTGGCGGTAGGGACTCGGACTAGGAGCGTGTCGGAGATACTCCGCAGTCTTCCTGGTGGAGCCTGAACAGGGAGCAGGCAACAGTGAACAGGGGGAATTCAAGGCCTTGGTCTCCTGGCAGCACGCAAGTCCCCATCTTCAAGAAGGAGCAGGGACGCTCTCCGGTTGATCGGACTTCCTTGTGACGCCTGGAGCTCTTGGCGACCAACCGCTGCGAAACAGCTTCAACAAGTTGTGCGTCCAGCCAGGGGAAATCCGACATCGCTTGAGACCAGTCAACAGGGAACCGAAAGGGCAACACCGACTGGGAAATTCCCTGTCCCCTGTTCCGGCTTCGACCCAAAGTCGGCCGGGTCCATTTCTCCGACACGCTCCTACGTCGGAGGGTCTCCCCTCTCCTCTTCTTCGCCCTCGTCGTCCATGCCGAGCATCTCCTTGATCTTGTTGAGCTTCTCGGCGTGTTCCTCTCTGAACTGGTTCAGCTTGTCCATCACGGCCGAGGCGCTGGAGGTGTCTGCCGTGCTCTTGGGGCGGTACTTCTCGAACTCGTCGGGGAAGACGAAGTTCATCCAGGACTCGTCGTCGGCGGTCCACCACTCTTTGTCGGGACCGGCGGAGACGACGACGAACTCATCGCCTCGAGGGGGGAACACGTACTTCCAGTAGGTCTTGTTCTCCAGGTAGTAGAAGGTGCCCCAGATGTCCTTCGACGTGTCCCGGCCACCGGCGGTGATGTTCTTCCTGATGAACGAGTGAAACTTCCGGTATTCGAGTTTCACGCCCCCGTTGGCGGCGTTGTTCATCACTACCGATTTACCGATCTGGCTTAGGGTAAACCGCTCGGTGGTCACTTGAGCCAGGCGGATCATCATGTCCATGAGATCCTGGCCGGACATGAGAGTGCCGACGGTCATTGTGAGGGCCACGATTGCGGTGATGACCTGGGTCATGGACTCTCCTCCAGGAAGGAGATTTCAAGCGGCAGAAACGGCATCGATTCCATTGTACCTCCGAGGAAGCTCACTGTCTTGTCACCGAGTATTCCAGCCGGCCTGGCCCGTGCGGGCCGCAAGCCCTTCGATGTTCTCGAATTCGTCGAGCCAGCCACGGATGGTGGACCGAATCTGGTTTGGAGACAGCCACAACACGGCGGAGTCCGCAGTGGCCTTGATCTCCTTCGGAGCGGAGAAGGGGCCGGCGATGACTTCCTGGCCAAAGGACTCGCCCGGGCCCAGCTCCCCGTTGCCCGCCGACACAGAGCCGTCCTGGACCAGGAGCATGCGGTCGATGCTCTGCCCCTCCGAGACGATCGTCGCTCCACGGGAGAAGCTCTCCATCGAGAGGCATGCGGCGAGACTGGAGACGATCGATGAGGGCATGGTGGCAAAGAGTGGGACCTTCAGCAGGAATCCCCCGTGCCGGATCATGGCGGTCACGTTCTCCCGGTTGGGCAGATACTTGTCAAACTCGTCCTTGCCCAGCGAGATGACCTCCACCGGGGAGGTGGCTTCCACAGTGGCCATCCGTTCGCCGGAACCGAGGAGGGCCATTTCCCCGAAACAATCCCCCGGGCCCAGCTGGGCGACCACGGGCCGGTAACCCATCTTGTCCTCAACGATGACGTTGAGCCTGCCCCGGCTGACGACGTAGAACCGCTCTCCGTTCTCTCCCTGGGTGATCACCGCTTCTCCCGCAGTGAATCTCTCTTGATGGAGAACCCGGGTCATTTCGTCGATCTGCTTGGCCGTCAGCTCCCGGAACAGGGGAATCCGGCTCAACTCTTCCATGAGTTGGGCGTTGGAACTCTTGCGCCGCGAGGCAGGCAGCACGTGTTGCTGCACCAGATGGAGCTCGTGCATATACAGGCCCTCGGCTGAGACAGCCAGAGCCCGATCGAAGAAGTTGTGCCCCGCCGTGCCGACGATCTCGGACTCCAGTATCCGGAGTCCCCGGCGCAGACTGGAGGAGATAGCCAGAACGTCAGGCAACTCCCGGGTCTGCAGCATGGGCTCCCCGTCCTCGATCTGGAGTGGGAAGACCTTGTCGATGCCCCCGCTGCGATTGAACACGGCTGCGATCCGGTCAGCCCGGCCATGGCCGAGGAAGAACTGGGTCATGCCGATGATGGTCCGGAAGACATGGGCGCCGCCTTCCCAGAGGGCCTGGCGGTCGGACTTCGACAGAGAGTGGCCCTCCGGTCTGCGGATGGGAGGCATGGGAACAGCGAACATGGCCCGGGCGGCGAGCATCCCGGCCACAGCCAGGAAGAGCCCCGCCAGGTAGGTGCGAAGGTCCGCTCCGAGCTGGCCTCCCCGAGAAGGCTGGAGCCACAAGGAAGTGGTCATGCAAATGATCGCCAGGCAGAAGGGGCGCCAGTAGTTCACCATGGGTGTCGCCGCCCGGTCGGCTGCCAGGAGAAGGGCACCGGCGGGTGCCAGGCTGAGGGCGATCAGCGTCAGGGGGTAGTGGCCGGCCTGGGAGGGGCTGGCGGCGACGATGGCTCCGATGACTACCGGGGCGGCTCCGACGATGAGGTAGTACCGCTTCAGAACCGAGTTGAAGGCCTCGAGAGTGGCGAGCAATCCGAAGAGGATGAACCCGGCGGGTACGAACTCCTCCATGAGTTGGAGCATCTCGGGCTTGATCACCGATACATCGAAGGCCCCCATGGCCTGCAGGTAGTGAGGACCCCTGGCCAGGACATGGAAGATCAGTCCCATCCAGAGGAAGATGTAACCCACACCGAGCCGGGAGCCCGGAATGGCCCGGAACTGAAGGAACACATAGTAGATGAGCGTTCCGGACAGGACGAAGTAGAGGGCGCCGGTGAGCTGGGGTACGGGCAACAGGACCAGAGTGCTCCCCAGGATGCCGATGGGGAGCATCCAGCGGGCCACGGCCTCTCCCCGGAGGCCAGTGGAGGTGAGCAGTCTGAGCGGCGTGATCAGGATCTGGATCAGGCCGTAGAGCATGGCGGCGATGGAGGCGAGGAGAATGCCGATTCCGGCCATCATGGTCGGGACGGAGGCGCCGACGCCGAGGGCCATCGAAAAGCCGTCCAGGCTGTTGCTGAATACCGTGGTGCCTACCCGGAGCGCAATGACGGACCAGATGGCCATCAGGCCGCCAAGCAGCACCATTCGTTGCTCCTCCGGGAAGAAGGTCTCGCGGGTGAGCAACTTCGGAAGGAACCGCTTTGTCATGAACTGGGCTGCCCGATCCCTTATCTTGGAGTCCCCGGACCAGCTGTTCATGAGGGTGAGGCCATCGCTGGGGAAGAGGGGACTCAGGTCCAGCACCAGCGCCAGGAGACCGATGACGGCGCCCTGCTGGAAGAGTCCCGCATCGAGCAGCAGATAGAGGACGGCGAGAGTGCCGGAGATCAGGACCTTGCAGCCGATGCCCCAGAGGGCTGGCCGCAGATGGTCCGACGGCGAGACGTCGGGCCGGTCGAAGCTGGGAACGGGACAGAAGCAGGAGAGTCCGATGCCGATCCCCTTGAGGGGTTGGCCCGCGGCGAGATACCCCATGGCCCGGGCTGCTTCCGAAGCGGTCAGGATGGTCAGCAACCAGAGAATGAAAGTCCAGGGGCTGGCCCCGTAGGGCATCACGGTGTACTGGCCTAGAGCCAGGACGACCCCGAGAGGGAGCAGAGCCGCCACGGGGGTGATCATGAACAGCAGCGTACCTAGACCTCGAAGCGGCGCCGCCAGCCCAGGAAGTGCCGTGGTGCCTCGTAGCCGGAACAGCAGCTTGGAGCGGACTTTCGCTGCCCCGAGCCAGTCGCCTTCGAGCAACTCGCTGCGTGCAAACCGTGCCAGCGTCGCTGCTACCCAGTCGGCCGATGCCGGCTCGGACCAGGCCAGGCATTCCATGACCAGCTGTTCAATCGAGTGCTCACCGTCCAGCAACTCCCAGAGTTGCAGCTCCCGGTCGTCGACCTCGGCAAATCCTCGGCCGTCGTCGGAACGCAGGACGCGATTGCCGTCCTTCCGGCTCGGCTCCAGAACCCTGACCCCGGCTCGCCCCTTTGGCCGTTTCTCCGAGAGTGTGGCCTTGGCCGCCCCGGCGATCGCCCCTTCCGCCAGTTCCTGCTCACCCTGAACTTGATTCATCGATTATTCTTGTGCGGGTCCATAGCCTGAACCATCGACGACAGTCATGTCACTCCGACGCGGCGACATGCACCCTACGGGGCATGTTCACTCCTGTCAAGACAGAGCCAGTTGGGAGGGTGCATGTCCCGTAGGGGGTCCCCTGGCCTATTCCGGATCCGTTCGCCCCACAATGGATTCCCGCAAACCAAGTGGGGCGAACCGAGGAGGGGACCCCCAGGGT
>JAJFLN010000797.1 GCA_021772705.1 Candidatus Cloacimonadota bacterium
CAAGCATGGCCTTCCGACGTGTCCCACCGCGTCGGCACCCTGAAGAAGTCATTTTCGCGGCTCAATACCCGGCCTGTCGCCTCCCCTGTCAACGCTTCAGCCGCGGCCTCTCGACCGCCGCCGCATGACTCGGGGTCAGCGTGGTTCGCTACTCCTTCGCTGTACAAAACTTTCACTCGCTACACCTCGGCGGTCTCCCGCCGCTTTCGGGACACACGACTGGACCCGAATTCCTGAGGTACCCGCGCTGCCTGGCAGCCGATGGTGAATTCGGGTCCAGTCGTATGACCCCGGATCCCAAGCGCCTCCGTTTCACCCCAGCAGACATGCACCCACCGCCAACGGGTGCATGTCCCGTAGGGGGCAGCCAACATTGGGTATCACGGAGCTCACAGAGGTCGCAGAGAGCACAGAGGTTTTCGTCTGGAGAGGTGAGATGCTGAGCACAGGGGCGCCTGGGCCGACTCTCAGGCAGCTACTCGACGCATCAAGTACGATTCTCCCAAAAGGACCTCCGTGAACTCTGCGGCCTCTGTGGACTCCGTGTAACTTCCCGAGTCATCGCAGCAGAAGCCACCCCCTGGGTGACATTGTATGTACCTCATTTGGTTTCCATGGATAGATATCATCATCATCACGGCTGTGGTCAGTGTGGTAAACGGCGTAGCCGTTTTCCAAGCCGCTGTGGGCAAGTCGAAGACTTGTCCAAGCAGCCTGTGGGCGGGTTGGGGTCAGCGCGAAGCGCTGTCCCCGAGCCGTCCACGGGCTGCGGCGGCGGCGTCACTGTCCACAGCCGCGGGGCTGCCCGTGACGTATCGGTTTTTCCAGGTTAGTCTCGGTGGGGCGAGGGCATCGAACGTGACATGGCGGCATCGACACAGGTTGGTGGCCCCTTGGTGCCTAATGGTCCTTCCCCCTCCGAGCATTCTCCGGTTCCGGGGATGGGCAGAAGGTTCAAACGCTGTTTCTCTGCAAGCGTTTCGGACATAGTTTGCTTGTTCGGGCAGACGGGCTATCATGCCCTCGGCGGCTTGAGGACATCCCCCGTGACATGGTGGCACCATCTTTTGTTGGTGGCCCCTCAAAGCTTAGTGATGCCTCGTCCCACCCGGGTTGCCCCGATTCAGGAGTTTGGAGGCGAGTTTAGTCTCGGCCCCGTATCAAACACACTGCTGGTGGTTCGACGTTGTTCGGACCCGGGTGATCGACGAGGTTGTCCTCAGTCCGTTCTGATAGGAGGAGGTGTTCTTTGTGAGTAGACCGATTAGTATCGGCCTCGACCTGGGGCGCAAGCTCCGCCACCAGGCGGTGACCATCGGAGCCGATGGCGTAGAGACGGGCCTGCCTTTCACGGTGAGGACCGAGGCCGGGTCGCTGGAGGAAATGTTGACCAGGACAGGCGGCTCTCCTGGCGACTGTATCGTTGTCATGGAACCAACAGGCATGGCCTGGCTGCCGGTTTCTGCCTACTTGAACTGGAAGGGATGCGAGGTCTATCGGGTTGATACGGTCCGTGCTTCTCAGTTTCGGAAGTTCGTGAGTCGTACCGCCAAGACGGATACGATCGACGCGCGTTCGATCGCGCGCCTACCTGCCGCGGATCCCGACGGGGTCTATCCGCTCACCCTGCCAGATGCCAACCAGCTGGCCCTGGACCGTGTTTGTCGGCATCGCTACACGCTCGTTCGAAAACTGACGCGTCAGAAGCAACAGATCCTCGATGCGATCGATGTGTTCATCCCAGGATTGCCAGATGCGCTGGGCAAACACACCTTCGGGATTCCTCAGCGTGCTTTGCTTCGGCGCTTCATGAATCCTGCCGAGGTGCTTCAGCTCCAAACTGTTGGCATGAAGAAGTCCCTGCAGAAGTCTATCCGCGAGCAGACGCCTGACAAACTCCTCGAGAGTTTCGTTGAAGCCGCTCGCGGGGCGGAGTCCATCTGGTCGCCCTTGCGAGCAGCAGGCCAGTGTCCGATCGACTTCCAGGCAGCCCAGAACGAGATCAACCGAAGGCTGGACGTGCTCGAAAGCCAGGAAAAGTACATCCTGCAGGTGGAGCAGGAGATGGACCGGTTCGCCCGGCACTTGCCTACCTACGAGGTTCTTCGGGGTATTCCCGGAATCGGTCCTGTCGTAGCCCCTGCGGTACTTGCCATCGTTGGAGACATTCGCCGATTCAAGAATGCCAGGGGCTTGGTGGCCTACTGCGGCCTGGCCCCCCGAAAGAACCAGAGCGGTCAGTTCGATCGCAAAGGCCAGCGCATGACCAAGACAGGCAACGCCATGTTGCGCAAGTATCTCTACATCGCGGCTGACGTGGCCCGCCGTTCGGACATCGAGCTGGCTGCCTTCTACGAGCGGCAGATACGAAAAGGTAAGCACCACAAGGCCGTTGTCGTGGCCATCGCTGCCAAACTTGCCCGACGCATCTATTCGGTCCTAAAGCGATCGGTGGAAGAGGCGAAGCCGCAACCCTACGCCTTCCGAGACGAGACCGGCCGTCACGTCACGCGTAAACAGGCTCGTCAGCAGGTGCAAGAGCGCTACCCGTCCAAGCACGCACGCGCCATCGAGAAACAAAAACAGAGGAAAACAGATGAGCTGAAGCAGACACCTGGCAGGACACGAAGCTCGGGGCCGCCCGTAGACGCCCCATCGAAGCCTACCGAGGAACTTCCGCTTCAGCTCAGACCCATTCTACAAGAAATCATTCTGCGGACCAACCCGCACACGGCAAAACAGCTACTTGATGATGCGTTAAGCGGAGATCCTGCCCGCATCCAACAACTCATCCGTCGACTGAACGCCAAGCCTCAAGTCCCTTGACTTCGACTTAGGAGTTAAGCACCCCACCGCCAACTGAGGTGTTGACTCATGAGTTGTCTGATGGTAAGTTGCGGAACGCGTGAAACTGTCCCGGGTCCGCACTCGCCGGGGTGGCGAAATTGGTAGACGCGGGGGACTTAAAATCCCTTGGATTTCGGTCCGTGCCGGTTCGATTCCGGCCCTCGGCACAAGACACAAGCAGTTCTCTTTCTAAACAACCAGAATCGACGCGGGGTGGAGCAGCTGGTAGCTCGTCGGGCTCATAACCCGGAGGTCGCAGGTTCAAATCCTGCCCCCGCAATCCGATTTGCAGCGTTCCTTCGGGAATCGACTGCTCGAACCGGACCGCAAGGTCCGGTTCACCTCATTCCGGGAACTCTGGTACAATGGCCCTCCTGCTCGGGGAGCCTTTTGCCCTGGGTTTCAAATGACTCGCAGACAGCCAAGAGGAGGCAGTCCCCCATGCGCCATTTCGCCCTGATTCTATCCGCAGTCGTGGTTCTGATGGCTCCGGCTTCTGCCCTGGCCTCATCGGAAGGGCCGGCTGTGCGGGTGGCTCTTTCCATGTCCCCATCCCAGAAAGGGAGCGTCTTGCGAGCGGTCCTGATGAACCGCACCGACGCCGTTGTATCCGGTTCCGTGGAGCTGATGCTGCCCGATGGAATCAGCTTGCGGCGAGGACCGGCCCGATTCGAAGCTGCTCTAGCCAGCAAGGGGGTTGAGGTCCACACCTTCGATCTGGTGGCGAGCCGTGGGATCGAGACTTCAGCAGTGGAGCTTCGATTCATCCCTTCGGCGAATCAGGAGGGATACAGTCGAGGGCGGCTGTTTGTCTCAGGCGGAGCCGACAGGCTGACGGGAATGACCACGGAGCAGGCCATCGAGGCCGAGAGCCTGGGCACCGACGAGACGGGCCACCGGCTCTTCGCCGCTTCTCGCCTGCCTCGATCTCTCGATGCGCCGGTACCCAATCCGGCAGGTGACGCGGCAGTCAAGGGCCGATTGACCTGGTATGGCCATTCCGGCGCTCTGGTACCCGGGGCTCATGTGAAGGTCGAGCTGGTACCCCCAGGGGGCGGCGCGGCCGTGGCGACGGGTTTGACGGAAAGAGACGGCAGCTTCCAGGTGTCGGCCGGCGACGGGGAGGGTGCCGTCAAGGCCAGGTTCACCCTGGGCAACGACCGCTGGCTCCTCAAGAAGGGCCGGAAGGCCTACAGCTGGGAGAGCCCGGAGTTGACCCTCGTCGAGGCTTCTGTCATCGATGCCGGAGAAATCGTGCTGCCCAAGGGTCTTCCCAGTTCGGAAGCGGCCTGGATTCACGGCACTCTGTCCCTGGCACTGCAGGCTTTCTCGGATCGGGAGATCGACATCTCCTGGTGGAACCAGGTGGGAATCAACTGGCCCGCCAGAGGGGATTACTACTCCTGGGGTGAGGTCAACTTGACCGAGCCCTACCAGTGGGATGTGATCGGCCACGAGTTTGGCCATGCCGTGTTCCATATCGGCTCGAACTCCAGATCCTCCGGTGGACAGCACAAGATCGACGAGTGTTACGCCAAGACCCTGGCTTGGTCCGAAGGCTTCGCAACCTTCTTTGCCGCTGTCTGCCACCTCGATCGCAACGATCCGGACGCGAAGTTCCAGTTCCTCGTTCCCCGCCGGGCTCCGATCCGTCTCGAAAATGTGCCTGCCGATGTCTGTGAATCGGAGAAGAACGAGTGGCGCGTTGGCTCGGCCCTCTGGGACCTCTACGATCTGCATGGCGATGGCACGGACTCCGTGGCCTACGACTTCGATCGCATCTGGAAGTGGATGCGGGATGGCAATCGAATGGCCAGTCTGAGCGATTACTGGGCCGTGGTCAGACAGGATCTTCCCGCAGCGGAGCGAGAGGCTGCCCTGCAGGCTCTGGAGCAGAGTCGTGTGGATCTGCAGTAGCTTGAGGCGCGGATGACAAAGGAGCAGAAAGAGGCCAAAGGCAGCCGTTTCGGCGTCGGGTACCTGATGGTGCGGATTGTCAGGATTGTTTGCCTGGTGGTACTGGTATCGGGCGGTTTGATTCTGTCGGACCGGCTCGGAGCCGAATCGCCCGATGGGCCTGCCTCCGTGTCTTCCGCTCTGGCGGCTGCCCGGGTCGAGGCTGCCCGGTCGGGCAAGATGAACCTCTCGGAGGAGGAGTGGCGGAAGGCTCTCACGGCGGAGCAGTTCCGGATTCTCAGGAAGAAGGGGACTGAGCGGGCCTTCACAGGCCGGTACTGGGACAGCAAGGATTCCGGTGTCTTCGTCTGCGCCGGATGTGGCAATGTCCTCTTCAGCTCAAAGACGAAGTTCAAGTCCGGAACGGGATGGCCCAGCTTTCACAGCCCCATAACGACGGCAGCGGTCCGGTCCGAGGCTGACAGCAGTCTGTTCATGACGCGAACGGAGGTTCTTTGCAGCCGCTGCGAGGGCCACCTGGGTCATGTCTTCGACGACGGACCACCCCCGACGGGACTTCGATACTGCATCAACTCCGCCTCGCTGCAGTTCGCCAGCGAAGGCGGCAGCTCGACTGCCACCGGTGCAAGCAAGTAGACCCTCTGACAGCCTACAAAGAAACAGCTGCCGTTTGATCCGATGCATGTCCCGAAGGGGGCAGCCACTCTTGAGGGTCACTGAGTACACAGTGATCGCGGAGAAGAGGCCGTCTCTCTGCCAGCTACCGGGCGCCACGAGTACGATCTTCCACAAAAGAACCTCTGTGACCTCCGGGACCCCCGTGTAACCTCCCACTTCATCGCAGCTGAAGCCACGCCTTGCGTAACACGCTCTCCCGTCGTTCTGGTCGCAGACTGCCATGGCGGTGGAACGGAATGGGAGCGGCCCGGACGGAGGGCCCAGTCCGTCTGTTGTGTCCGACACTTTCGGTGTCATGGACCAGGAAAAGGGCTTGCCATGTTAGCTGGCATCTCGTATCATTCGCCGGCTCAAGCTGTACCGGCACAGCCTAGAGAATTCAAGGATCAGAAAAGTATCCAGTGCCGGGTAGGCTTGCTTCCATCATCGGGGGCGCGTTTCAGGAGGAAAGTATGAAGTACGCCTGGCTTCTCGCGTTGTCTCTCTTCGGTCTGTCGTTCTCGGCTTTCGCCGATGAGGCGCGTGGACCGCGGATCGTCCGCTACCATTTCACCCAGCCTTCCCAGCTCGATGGCTTGCTGAAGGCAGATGGGGATATCGCCGCCCGAGGCAAGGGTTGGGTCGATGTCGTCATGCCTGCCGAGAGCGCCATGTCGCTGCAGGAGAACGTTGCCCTCGCCGAGGCCGTCTTAGGCCTGAAGGGGGAGACGGTCCTGGAGGATGCGGAGGCCCAGATGCGGATCTTCGCCGACAAGGAAGACTTGGGCGTCTACCACACTCTGGCGGAGGTCAAGTCGGCCCTTGATGCGGCCGTGGAAGCCCATCCGGAGATCGCCAGCCTCCACGTCATCGGCAAGACCGGCGAGGGGAGAGATATCTGGGCGATCCGGATCAGCTCCGCCGAGGAGGATGGTCAGAATCCGGCGTTCCTCTTCACCGGTGCTCACCACGCTCGAGAGTGGATCTCCGTGGAGATTCCCCTGGCGATCATCAGCAAGCTCGTGGATGGCTACGGTTCCGACGAGACGGTCACGGATCTGGTCGACAGCAGGGAGATCTGGGTCGTTCCAGTGACCAACCCCGATGGGACCCACCACTCCCACACGGAGTACAAGATGTGGCGCAAGAATCGCCGGCCTAATGACGGCGGTTCCATCGGTGTCGACAACAATCGGAACTATGGCTACAAGTGGGGAGGGCCCGGAGCCAGCCCCAGTCCCGGGAGCGACACTTACCGTGGTCCTTCGGCCTTCTCGGAGCCCGAGAATCAGGCCATCCGGGATCTGTCAGTGGCGAAGAAGTTCGTCTCCGCCATCAGTTTCCACAGTTACAGCCAGCTGGTTCTCTGGCCTTGGGGCTACACCTCAGACCCAACTCCCGATGCCGAGGTGTTCACTCGAATCGGTCAGAAGCTGGCGGAGTTCACGGGCTACACACCGCAGCAGAGTGTTGAGCTTTACCCCACGACGGGCGATTTTGACGACTACATGTACGGCGGGCTGGGGATACTGGCCTACA
>JAJFLN010000798.1 GCA_021772705.1 Candidatus Cloacimonadota bacterium
GGGGGCGAGTTCGAGCACCTTGTTGACGACTGCCAGGATGTCGAAGATATTCGCGTTGCCGCCGCTGGAATTGAGGTCGAACTTCGGATTGCTCTTGTCCGTGTCGCTGAGGACCGCGTTCACTTCGGCCAGGATGTCGAAGATGTTGACGCGACCGTCGCCAGTGAGGTCGAACTTGGTACAGGCATCAGCCGTGGCTTCGCCTACAGTGATACCGCCGCTGGTCAGTGTGCCACCTGGGATCTCCGTCCCCGAAGGGTCGCCGAGCAACAGGTTGGTGCCCGCCAAGGCGGTGACGCCTTGCGCCGCCGTGGAGGCCACAGAGAAGGACAGGGAAACAACCTCGCCATTGGGGATCGCGTCGGCTGCGAGACCGAAGACGACCACCGACAGGGTTCCGTTCGGCGTGGAGTCGCTCACGGCAGCCGAGTAGCTCGAGTCGAGAGCCGACCCGTTCGTGGCGGACTGGAAGCTCACCTGGTTCGTCTCGTAGGCGATGCTCAACTGCACACCACCGACGTCGGTGCCGGTCACGTTGGTCAAGCTGATGCCCACCGTGGCGGTTCCACCGGCGGAGGCCGTCACGTTACCGATAGCAACGTTGGGCGCCGCGATGGAGGAGCCAACCCTGAAGGCGTTGTTCTTGGGCGCTGGGGCAGCGTTTCCGGCTGCGTCGGCGGCTCCCGAGATGCTGACCGTGTAGGTTCCCGTGTCGGGGGGCACGGGGAAGGCAAAGGTAAACTGCTGATCGTTTGCCCGGTCCATGGTCCCCGTCGAGGGGGGCGCCGTGGTGGGGCCCTGAATCGAGATGGAAACCGGACCGGCGGCGATGGTCTCGTTAGCGGCAGCAGTGATGTTCAGAGTGCCTCCGGGACTCACGGCCGATGCGCTCTGATCATAGGTGAGAGTCAGCTCCGGCGGGGTCTTATCTACCGCCTGGCCGGTGCCAAGAGTCAGGTTCAGCCTCAGCAGAGAACTGGAAACATCAGCGGAGGTGACCGTCGTCGTGTTCGGCGTGACGGCCACGGCGGAGGTGCCGTTGAATGCTTCGATGGTCAGCGTGTCTCCCACCCGGGCAGCTCGGTTCCCCGAGAAATCCGTCTGGGCCACGAAGTAAAAGCCTGCGGTAGAGCCCTGCACCGAAGGAGTGGTGGACTGCTCGCTCCGGTTCGTGCTCGAGTTGCGAACCTTGATCGTGATCCCGTCCTTGGCCGTGCCAACAGAGTCACTGACGACACCCGCGATACCCAAGAATCCCGTTGCGTCCTGTGCTGTGGCGACTGCCGTACTCCCGAGGAGCATGGCCGCGACGACGAGTGTACTGGACACTCTCGCGATTGCTGGATTCCGATTCAAGATGTGACCTCCCTCCAAGTCTGAATGCAGACTGATTCCCCGTTCTTTTGAATGTTCTCTTCTATTGATTAGATATCTCATTCTTAGCGAGCCCAAAAAACAAAGTCAACACGGAGCGATTACGCCCGGTCCACCCCTTCTCCAAGAAGGGCTGCACCATACGGAGCGTTAGCGGTGGGTCACTTCACCCCGATTCGGACATTCTTCCCCAGTAGTCATGGATTTCTGATGCACCATTTCCCCGATTAGTCTCCCCCTGTGACCTGACCGAGAGCCGGTTCTGACTGTAACCCTTCGTGAGTACACGTAGGTTACCCAGCAAGTTCAGGGCCCAAATCGTCGAGCAACTCACATAGATTTGTATTCAGGCCCCTGATTGCACAGACTAGCATGACGTCTCGGGGAGTCAAAGAGTATTCCCCCGGGCGAGATCAAGCCCGCTGCAGCGACAGCAATACCCAGTCAGTAAAGGAGTCTCCGGGTCCAGAAGCTTTCCGCTTCCCCGGAGACTCAGGCTCTGGCCAGTTCGAGAACGGCAGTCCTCAGCGGCTCGCGAACAGCTTCAGAAGGTCGGCGACCCGGTTCGAGTAACCCCACTCATTGTCGTACCAGGAGAGCACCTTCAAGAGCTTGCCCCCCACAACCATCGTCGCCAGGGAGTCAAGATTGGACGAATGGGGGTCATGATTGAAGTCGATGCTCACCAAGGGCTCAGAGACGTAGTCCAGGATGCCCTTCAGCGGGCCCTCGGCCGCGGCTTTCATCGCCTGGTTCGCTGCCTCCACCGTCACGGGCTTCGAGGTGATCACCGACAGGTCGACGACGGAGACGTTCGGCGTCGGCACTCGGATCGCCATGCCGTCCATCTTGCCTGCCAGGGCGGGAAGGACAAGCGCCACGGCCTTGGCGGCGCCCGTGGTGGTGGGAATCATCGAGACAGCGGCAGCTCGGGCCCGGCGCATGTCCTTGTGAGGCAAGTCGAGGATGCGCTGATCGTTCGTGTAGGAGTGAATGGTCGTCATGATCCCGGACTCGATGCCGAAGTTGTCCAGAATGACCTTGGCCACCGGAGCCAGACAGTTGGTGGTGCAGCTGGCGTTGGAGACGATGTGATGCTCCGCCGGATTGTAGTCACCGTCATTCACGCCAAGGACGATGGTCGTGTCGGGATTCTTCGCAGGGGCCGAGATCAACACTTTCTTGGCTCCAGCCGCCAGATGCTTGCTTGCGTTCTCTCGGTCCACGAAGATGCCAGTGGACTCCACGACGCACTCCACACCCAAGTCTCCCCAGGGGAGCTTGGCAGGATCTCGCTCCTTGGTGACCTGGATCTTCTTGCCGTTGACCACCAAGGCATTTCCGTCAACCCGGACCTCTCCCGGGAAGCGGCCGTGATTCGAGTCGTACTTCAGAAGATGCGCCAGCATGTCGGGAGAATCGATGTCGTTCACGGAGATGACGTCCAGCTCGTCGTGCTGAATGATCGCCTGAAAGGCGAGCCGGCCGATGCGTCCGAAACCATTGATGCCAACCTTGTATCCCATTGTTGTCTCCTCCAGGGTTCTGCCGCGGACACGACGCCCGGGCCTGGTTCTGCCTGTTGATCCGGACCGCCACGATGCAAGGCGGTCGCATAGGGACAGCCAAGCAGACGTGAGTTCCGGAGTCCAGAGTGGGATCGAGGAACCAGGGATCTCCCGGAGTTCCCGAGGCTGGTTCCCTGAATCGAGGGAATTGGAAAGGCCCGGGCCAGTGGCCCGGGCCTTTGACTACTGAACTGGTAGATTCAGATCAGCTTTCGTCGTCGCTCGATTCAGCGGCGGCCTTCAGCTTCTCGCGAGTCTCCTCGTCCAGGACATCACCGATGGAGTTCTCGCTGGCGGCCTCGGAGTTGCGGGAGTACTCCTGATAGCTGGCCCGATCCGCGTCGGTGGCGACCTGCTTCAGAGAGAGGCGAATCCTCCGCTCCTTCCTGTCGATCTCCAGAACCTTGACGGGAAGCTTCTCGCCCAGAGTGACCAGATCTTCGGGACGACCGCCCCGGTCATCGGTGATCTGGCTGGAGTGGACGAGCCCCTCGATGTCACCGGGCAGCTTCACGAAGGCTCCGAAGTCGGTCGTGGAGATGACCTCCCCTTGCGTCACGGAACCGACGGGGTGCAGTCGCTCGAAGGTCTCGAAGGGATCTTCGTCGACCTGCTTGATACCCAGGCTGATCTTGTGATCGTCCTTGTTGATCTCCAGGATCTTGACCCGGATCTCCTGGCCTTCCTGCACGTAGTCGGAGGGGTGATTGACTCGCTCGGTCCAGGAGAAGTCGCTGATGTGAACCAGACCCTCGACGCCCTTCTCGATCTGGACGAAGGCTCCGAAGGCGGTCAGCTTCGTGACCGTACCCGGAAGGGTCTGGCCGGCTTCGTACTTGTCCGGCACAGTGGCCCAGGGCTCCTCGGTCAGCTGCTTCAAGCCAAGGGAGATCTTCCGGTCACCCTTGTTGATGTCCAGGACCTTGACTCGCACGTCCTGACCGATCTCGAGGAAGTCGCCAGGTGCCTCCACCCGCTCGGTCCAGGAGAAGTCACTGATGTGAATCAGACCCTCGATACCGTCATTGAGTTCCACGAAGGCGCCGAAGTCAGTGAGCTTCTTGACCTTGCCGTCGATCATGGTTCCCACAGGATGCGTATCCTCGACGATCTCCCACGGATCAGGAATAACCTGCTTGAGCCCGAGGCTGATCTTCTTGTTCTCCGGGTCCATATCGAGGATCTTGACCTCGATGGCGTCGCCGCTCTTCACGACCTCGCTGGGGTGCTTGACACGGCCGACCCATGACAGGTCGCTGATGTGAATCAGACCCTCGACTCCCTCGACGAGTTCGACGAAGGCGCCGAAGTCCGTCAGGTTCTTGACGGAGCCCTTGACGGTCTCTCCGACCTGGAACTGCTCCCGGACGAGAGTCCATGGATCCGGCAGTACCTGCTTCATACCCAGGGCGACCTTGCGCTCGTCCTTGTCGATGTTCAGGATCTTGACCTGCACGGGCTGATCGATCTCGAGGAGCTCCTTTGGATGTCGCACTCGCTCGGTCCAGCTCATGTCGCTGATGTGCACCAGTCCCTCGATGCCTTCTTTGATCTCGACGAAGGCGCCGAAGTGGGTGATGTTCTTGACGCTTCCTTCCACGGTGTCCCCGATGGTGAACTCCTCGTCGATGGAGACCCATGGATCGTCCCTGAGCTGCTTGAGACCCAGGGAGATCTTCTCGGTGGTTCGATCCACGTTGAGGATCTTGACCTCGATCTCGTCGCCCACGGAGAGGACCTTGGAGATGTCCCGGACGTGAGCCCAGGACATGTCCGCCTTGTGGAGCAGACCGTCGATCTTGCCCTCCTCGAGGCTCACGAAGGCGCCGTAGTCGGTGATGTTCTTGACCAAACCCTTGCAGACCTGACCGGCCTCGAGCTTGAGCAAGACATCCTGAATCTGAGCCTTACGCTCCTTCTCGAGGATGGCCTTCCGAGAGAGGACCATGTTGCGTCGCCGGCGGTTGAATTCGATGATCTTGAAGTCGAACGTCTGGCTGATGTACTTCTCCAGGTCGTACTCCTGCTGCAGACTCATCAGAGATCCGGGTACGAAGGCCTTGAGGCCGTTGAAGTCGGCGCTGAGGCCGCCCTTGACCTTGGCAACGATCCGGCAATTGATGGTGCCCTCGCTCTGGAAGGCCTCGTCAGCCTTGTCCCAAGCCTTGATGAGCTTGGCCTTGTTCTTCGAGAGGAGGATGGTTCCCTCGTTCTCGTCAGTCTTGACAACCAGAACTTCGCACTCGTCGCCGATGTTCGGCTTCTCACCGTCGGAGTATTCGCTGAGGGGGATGACACCCTCGGTCTTGTGGTTGACGTCGACGTAGACCTCGCCGCCGCTGATCTTGATGATCGTGCCCTTCAGGAGCGAGCCGCTGTTAAGGGCTTGCACGTCGGCCAGGTCATCGATGAAATCGGACATGGAGTCTTCGCCTTCAGCGGTCTCGGCGTGCAAGTCTCCGTAGAAAACTTCGGCGTACTCATCTGAAGAGAGGAACGTCGATTTCTTGTCCTTGTCTGAGGTGGGATTAAACTTCTCTGCTACCATCTGTGTCTGTTCTCCTTGCCAGGGAATGTTGGCTGGTGGCTGAACCCTAGTGGTCCACGCCGATTGTTATCTCAGGAATGTCGCGTCCCTGCGCCGCGAAGGCCTGATGGGCCTTGGCGAGCAGATCTGTCACGACCTGTTCGACGGAACGGTCTGTGGAATTGACGACCGTAGCGTCCTTCGGGAGCTGCAACGGAGCCACCTTTCGGGAACTATCAGCCTGGTCCCGGTCCGAGAGCTCGGCCATAATATCTTCTAGCAGAGCTGTTCGACCGGCCTTTTGATAGTCCCTGAGACGCCGCCTCGACCGCTCGTCGAGTGACGCCTCCAGGTAGATCTTGAAGTCTGCGTCCGGAAACACGACGGTGCCGATGTCCCGCCCATCAATGACGCTGTGCGTCTTCGAGGCGATCTGGTGGAGAACAGTGTTGACCTGCTCTCGCACCGCCGGCAACGTAGCGACCCGGGACGCCCACACCGAGACCTCCTTGGTCCGGATGGCCTCCGATACATCTTCATTGTCCAGGAAAGTGCGTTCTTCGGATCTGAACTCCACCGTCACCTGTCCCAGCAAATTCGCCATCTCCTCTTCGGATTCAATGGCCTGGGGCTGGCGAGAGACCGCCAGTGCGATGGCCCTGTACAGAGCACCAGAGTTCACATAGTGAAACCCGAGACTCTCGGCCAGTCTACGGGCGACGGTGCTCTTTCCTGAGGCCGCCGGCCCATCGACAGTGATCACATGGTTTTCAGATCCTGATTTCAGTTGAAATCACTCCTTCCTGGCCCGATTTGCCCTGCCCTGGCCAGAGGTCGGTCTCGTGTTCCAGGATAACTTGGCAGTCACCGGCCCGATGGACGATTGGATCGTCTCGCGGACATGGCGAGTGCGCCCGGAACGCGTTCAGGGACGCGGCATTATATGGCATGACGGGCTCCAAGTCAATGATGCGGCGATTTCAACCATCCACCACGTTGTGGCTTTTTCCCGAGGCGGCATGGTATCTTTTCGCAACGATTCGGGCCGGCCCGATCGGCCAAGGGGTCTTCCATTGACCAGCATCCTAATCATCGACGATAGCAAGTTTCTCTGTGCAGTCCTGAGGGACACACTGGAGAAGTCGGGGTACAAGGCGACGACGGTCAATACTGTCATTGACGCGGTCAAGTACCTGAAAGTGGAGTCCCCGGACCTCATTCTCCTGGACATCAACCTTCCGGGAACCGTTCAGGGGAACGAGGCCTGCAAGATGCTGAAGAACTCGCCGAAGTGCAAGGCCGTGCCCATCGTCCTCATGTCCGGAGCCAGTGAGGAAGAGATGGCCAGGAAACAGCAGGAATGCGGTGCGGACTCGTTCATCTGCAAGCCCTTCACCCCGCCCCAGATCCTGGAGTGGCTCCGGAACCACGACTCCCTGCTGCAGCGAAAGGCTGAGGCCGTCTAGCGGGTCCATGTCCCGTAGGGGGCAGCCAACATTGGGTATCACGGAGATCACAGGGATCTCACGAGAGCACAGAGGTTTTCGTGTGGAGAGGTGGGATGCTGAGCACAGGGGTGCCTGGGTCCGACTCTCAGCCAGCTACTTGACGCATCAAGTACGATTTCTCCCAAAAGGATCTCTGTGGGCTCCGTGTAACTTCCCGAGTCATCGCAGCAGCCACCCCCTGGGTGACATGCACCCGCCGTCTAGTGCGGTGGTCCTAACGCTTCCTTCCTTATCCGTTCGTGCCGAGCTTGTCGAGGCACAGAACGTCGTTTCGCGGACCGGCCCCTCTCCTGAGCTTGCCGAAGGGTCAGACGATATGGCCGCCCGCTCCATTCATCCC
>JAJFLN010000799.1 GCA_021772705.1 Candidatus Cloacimonadota bacterium
CACGCGGCGCTGGAGGCGCAGGACGGCAAGCGAAACTTTCAGGTTGCGCGGAGGGCCGTTCCATAGTGGGGCGAACGGATCCGGAATAGGCCAGGGGACCCCCTACGGGACATGCACCCCGGATCCCTGTTATCTGTGTCACTTCTTCAGGGGTTCGGGCCTCGGGTGCCTACTCCAGGCGGGACAGGGGGAGGGAGGTGACGAAGACTCCGTAGATGGAGCTTCGGCCGGCGATGACGAGCCTGTCGCCCGCGACGGCACAGGCCGTTTCCTTGGGGGCGAACAGGCCGGGATGGAACTGGTCCCGAAGTGTCCATCGGTGGCCGTCGGTGGAGCCGTGAATCTCGAGTCGCATGGTCGGTGTTTCAGCCAGGCCGGCCCGGAGTACGGTCAGGAAGAGGCTGTTCCGGGAGGCGGCGAAACCGGGGTAGTTGATCTCCTGGGTGTCGGGATAGAGCTTGTTGGGGGCGCCCAGAGTGTCGGAGACTGGATCGTAGAGCCGAAGTTCGATGCCTCGCTTTACGGCATAGGCCAGATGCAGATTGCCGCGGAAAAAGATCCCATCGTAATGGATGTGCTTCGTCAGCGCTGGGGATACGCCGGCGGGCCGGCTCCAGTCACCGGCCCGGGGATCCAGGCTTCGGGACCACTGAACTCTGTTCCACCGGGTCCCCGGGAGTTGCTGGCGGTGCATCAGCACCGAGGCCCGGGGCGAGGTGAACAGGCGGTGAGTCCCCTCCCGGTTCGAGAGGGGAGGACCGGGCCGGGCACTGGCCAGGGGATCCTCGGCTGGAGAAAACTGGCTCCAGAGAAACCGATTGCCCTTGCCGTCCCAGGTGACCACCTCGGCCTGGCCATTGGGGGCTTCCGCCAAGGGTAGGCCATGGCCGAGAGAATGGGCCGGCCGGGATGGCCCCCACCCACTGGCGCCGACGGGACGAAACCGGATGCGGCCGTCCGGTGAGTCAGTCCCATCACGGGTATGCCAGCTCACCAGGAGTCCCGATTCCAGGAGCAGGGCCTGGGGGCTGTTGACATCTTGCACGGGCGGATTGAGATGAGTCAGACGAGTCCAGGTGACGCCGCTGTCATGACTTTCCCGCATCACCAGATATTCCCCTGCCGGCAGCTTCCGGACCCAGACCATCACCACGTGCTTGCCCCGGCTCGCCAGGTGCTGCTGGGATGGTGAGAACGCCTCCGATTCCAGGAACTCGAATGCCGAGCCGGGTATCTTCCTGAGGGTCCGGCAGACCAGATCTCCGCCGCCGGGACGATTACGAAACTGAATCTGATAGGTCGTGTTGTCCCTGAGACCGGCCACTCTGAAGTTCTGAGTGCCTCCGGGAATCGACACTGACCTGGACAGGTCGTCGCCGGTGCTCCGGACCGAGAGGGCAACAGAGGAGTCCAGGGGCTCCCGGAATGTCAGCAGAATCTCGGAGGAGCTGCACGTGATCCGCGGGACCAGGGGCGTCGTCTTTAATGGTTGGCTCCTGCCGGGCTGATCTGAGGGCCCGGTACGGCTCGGAGGCCCTCTGTGAAGTGTCCCGGCGACGGTCAGTACTCCCACGAGAGTCAGGATCGTCAGACCGGCTCCTGAAGACCGGAATCGTGACCAGCTTCGATTCGAGTAGGAGCCCGCCTCCGGGGTTCCAAACCTTCGGGTCTCTGGACCTCGGATACCGGCGCCTCCCAGCCGATCGCTGGACTCGGCCATGGGAACGGTCTCCTGACCGCCGGAGTTGCCTCCTGGGTTCAACCTCCGCAGCTGGTACTGCAGCTGTCGGGCCTCATCGGGACGGCCTGCGGGATCGACCGCGAGGCATTGCTCGATGAGGACTTGAAGGGCGGCAGGGCACGAGACGCCAACTTCCTGAAGCAGGGGCGGTCTATCCTGGCGCTGCTGCCGAAAGAGATCATCCAGGCGGGATGCCAGGAAGGGTCGCCGGCCAGTCAGAAGCTCGAAGAGCACGACGCCGAAGGCGTAGAGGTCGCTGGCGACGCTGGCGGGTGTTCCGTCGAGCAGCTCCGGCGCAAGATACCCGGGAGTGCCCAGAATCACTCCGGCCCGAGTCTTGATCGAGCTCTTGCCCGGACCTGGCAGGGCCAGCCCAAAGTCGGCTACCTTGGGCTCCAGTTGTTCTGTTAGGAGCACGTTTTCGGGCTTCAGGTCCCGATGGATGATCCCGCTCTGATGGGCGTGGCTCAGGCCTGCGGCGATCCCGGCAGCTATGGTCAGCGCCGTCGCGAGATCCAGAGAGTGACGTTGCGACAGCAGGTCCCGCAGGGAGCCGCCTTCAATGAGATCCGTCGCCAGAAATGGGCGATCGCCGGCCAAACCTGCGTCCAGGATCCCCACAAGGTTGGGGTGGGAGAGGCTGGCTTGAAGTTTCGCTTCCCGGAGCAGTCTGGAGCGGGTCTCCTGGGCGCTGAAGAGACCCGGCGACAAGATCTTGAGTGCCACGATTCGATCCAGATCGATCTGACGAGCCCGGTGAACCGTGGCCGAGGCTCCTTCTGCTATCTGCTCGATCAGCTCGTAGCCGGCAGCCCGGAACTGATCCCGAATTTCAATGTCCCGCTTGGGCATGGCCAGAGCAGTGTACCCGCTCGGCGCATGCCAGCAGCGCCCCCGGCGTCCAGAAGGCCGTCCCTGTTGGCGAGCAGGTTACGCAGGGGAGCAGCCGTGGGGTATCACAGAGGCCACAGAGGCCACGGAGAACACAGAGGATTTTGATTGAAAAGGACCTCTGTGACCTCCGAGGGCTCTGTGATCTCCGTGTAACCTCACATGTCATCGTGGCCCAAGCCCCCCGCTGGGCGACAAGTCCCGTCTTGAACCTGCTCTCAGGCTGCGGAGGAGGGCTTGGCCTTGGGCAAGACGAGCTTCGAGGGTAGCCAGACGGTGAAGCGCGTCCCCTGGGCCGGGTTGCTTCGAGCCGTGATGGTTCCACCGTGACGCTCCGCAATTCGGCGGCAAATGGCCAGTCCCACTCCTGTGCCCGGGTACTGGCGCCTGCCATGGAGACGGCGGAACACGCCGAATATGCGGTCGGCGTGGTGCTCGTCGAAGCCGATGCCGTTGTCCTCAACCACCAGGTGGACTTTGCCCTGCCGGCTCCCGGGCTCCCGTTCGCCCTCGTCCCTGACGGAGTAGATGCGGATCACCGGCGGGCCGTCTTCTCGCCGGAACTTGAGGGCGTTCTCGATCAGGTTCTTCAACAGCTGGTACATCTGGGTCGGATCCGCCCTGAGACAGGGCAGTGGTTCCAGCTCGATCTTGGCTTCCGTTTCCTTCACGACAGTATCGAGGTCCTCCGTGATCTGCCGGATCACGTCCTCGAGGCAGACTTCTTCCTTCTGGTGTTCACCCCTGGAGATCCGGGAGTAGGCCAGGAGGTCGTCGATCAACTTCAAGAGCCGGCTGGAGGCATCGTTCATGCGGTCGATGTAGTCCTTGCATCCCTCGGGCAGCCGGTCTCCCGCTTCGTCCTCCAGGAGCTTCCCGAAGACCTGGACCTTCTTGAGCGGCTCCTTCAGGTCATGAGAGGCGACGAATGCGAAGTCCTCGAGATCTCGATTGCTGCGGGCCACCTCCTCGGCGAATTCAGAGAGCTTTCGCTTCTGCCGGTGATCCTCGGTCACGTCCCGGAACACTGCCACGGCAGCGAAGATCTGCCCTGAAGCGTCCCGGATCGGCCGGGCGCTGACCGACAGAAGTGCTCCGTCGGGCTTCCCGGAATGGCGTACGAAGACGAGACCCGTGTCGGCCTCCTCCCCTGCCAGGGCTCGTGCGAGGGGAAGTTCCCTGGGCGGGTAGGGGGTGACGCCGTCGGGCAGGAACAGGCCGTAGGATTCGCTCCAGCTGTCGATGGGAACATTGCCGATATCGAGACCCATCAGCTCTCGCGCCGCCCGGTTGAAGACCAGGAAGTTCCCGTTCAGCTCGGAAACCGAAACGCCGTCGCTCATGCTCTCCAGGAGGGCATCCTGAATGGAAACGTGCTCCTGAAACGCCTTGCGCGAAACGGGCCTGGAATCTCCGTTTTCGCCGGAACAGTCGTACTTCTGAGGCTCCTTCGAGACGTCAGACGGGTGGGCAGCCGCGAGTTCGGCCTCCAGTTCGGCCACTCGTTTCTGAAGCCGTTGGATCTCCTGATCCTTGCGGCTGTCCGTCATGGCAATCCGCCCCCAGCTCCCCTCTAAATCGGGCGCCACATCTAGTTCCGTTTCCGGCCGGGTTGCATCCCGGTCTCGTTGCTTCCAGGCTACTCCGTCACAGCTTCCGGTGCAACTGGATTGGTCGTTTTCTTCTCCTCATCGAACACTTCCCTGGCGACACGGGCGCCAAAGAGGGCCGTGGGGAATCCGGCATAGAGGGCGATATGCATGAAGAGCTCCAGCAGCTCCTCTTCCGTGACTCCCACGTTGAGGGCTCCGTGGATGTGGGTCTTCAGCTGGGGCTCCAGATGCTGCAACGTGAGGCAGACCACGCTGATCAGCTCCCTCTCCCGAAGGCCCAGCTTGTCCCTGGGGTAGATCTCGCCATAGGCGAACTCGACCACGTCGTCGGCCATGTCCGGATGGGTCCTGTCCAGGAACTGGACGAGGCGGTCCCACTTGTCGCCCAGGAGGGTCTTTCCCATGGCATGACCTCGCTCGAGCCGCTCCTTCTTCACCATGGCCGGGTCATCACTCTCCGTTGAACTTCGGCTTTCGCTTCTCCAGGAACGCCGTGGTTCCCTCCATCTTGTCTCGAGACTCGAACAGGATGGCCTGGCCGAGCTTCTCGATCTGCAGTCCCACATCCAGGCCGCCTCTGGCCGAGGCGTTCAGGGCGAGCTTGGCCATCCGGGTGGCCAGGGGGCCTCTGCAGGCGATCTTGTCGGCCATAGTTCGGGCCTCCCCCATCAGCTCCGTGGTGCTGACGACCTTGCTGACCAGCCCCAGGGTCTCGGCCTCGAAGGCGTCGAGGATTCGACCCGTCAGGATCAGCTCCCTCGCGCGGCCCCAGCCGATGATACGGGGCAACCGCTGCGTACCACCGGCGGCGGGCATGATGCCCAGTCCTGTCTCGGGGAATCCGAACCGGGCCGCGTCGGAGGCGATCCGGATGTCGCAGGCCAAAGCGAGTTCGCAGCCACCGCCCAGGGCGTAGCCGTTGATGGCTCCGATGACGGGCTGGGAGATGTTCTCCACGGCGGTGAACAGGTTCTGGTTGATGGCCTGCAGCGCCTCTCGCTTGCCCCGGTCCCGTAGCTCTCCGATGTCAGCTCCGGCGACGAAGGAGCTGTCCCCGGCACCGGTGATGACCAGCACGTGGACCGATTCGTTGCAAGAGACGTCTCTCAGAGCCAGGTGCATCTCGTCGACGGTCTCCTGGTTCAGAGCGTTCCGGACGTCAGGCCGATTGATGGTCAGGAAGGCAAGGCTTCCGTCTGTTTCGAGTTTGATGGATTTGAAGCTCGATGTCATTGGTCTCCCCCGGTCGATGGGACGGCTCAGGCCGCCCCGAAGAGTTTGATAGCGTTGTCATGAAGGATCTTCCTTCGCGCTGCATCGCTCAAAGGCAAGGCGAGAAATCGTTTCAGGTTCTCTCCCATTCCCGGGACCAGAGGAGCAGGCCAGTCGGACCCCCAGAGCACCTTCGACGCCATCTGCTCCAGCCGAGGAAAGTACTCCAGCAAGCTCTGGGGGGGGATGCCGGAGATGTCCATGTGGACGTTGGGGTGACGGCGGATCAGGAACACGGCCGTGTCCATCCAGAGAGGGCGTCCACCGTGGGCCAGAATGATCGGCAGCTCGGGGAAGTCCACGGCCACGTCGTCGACGTCCATGGGGTTTGCGTAGCTGTTCCTGGCTCTGGGAAAGATGGAGGTTCCCGTGTGGATCATCACGGGCAACTTCAGCTCCTGGGCACGCTCGTAGAGTCGCTCCAGTTGGGTCAGGCCACTTCGGTAGGCGTTGCTGTGAACCAGCATATGGGGCGGGTGGATCTTGAGCGCCGAGAGGTTCAGTTCGTCCACGAGGCGGGTCACCTCGGCCCGGGCGTCGTTTACCTGTGTGGGGTCCACGGACCCGAAGGGAATGAGGCGGTCCCGGTGATTTCGGGCATATCGTGCCGCCCACTGATTCACCTCGGGCGGAAACCCCATCACCTCCTCCGCCACGTAGTTGATGACGCCGACCCGGTGGATACCCTCCCGGTCCATGAGGTCCACGAAGGCCGATGGATCCAGGGAGAGTTCCTGGAACCCCTTCCAGTCGGTGTGCCTCTGCTTCATCACATCCCGGCACTCGGGTTTCATCATTTCCAGTGGCTGGATATGAACGTGAATGTCGATGGGGGCGAATCCATCGCCGGCACCGGTGCCGCCGGTCTCTGGAGGTGTCGTACTCACTGGCCTGTGAACTCCGGCTGCCGCTTCTGCAACCGGGCCTGAATCCCCTCATTTGCGTCGTGGGTCTTCATCAGCTTCTGCAGGTAGAGTGCCTCGACTCCGGCCAGGGCCTTCTCGAAGTCCAGTCCGCTGGCCTGCAGCACGGCCCGGCGTGTGAGGCCCAGGACCGAGGGGCTGAGGGGGGTCAGGTTCCCGAGCAACTCCGAGACAGCCTGAGACAGCTCCTCCGGCGGAACGACCTGGTTGATCAGGCCCATCTGGAGTGCTTCATCGGCCGACAGACTGCGCCCCGTGAGGATCAGCTCCTGGGCCCTGCGAAGCCCGATGAGGGCCGGCAAGATCACGGCCGCGACTGGAGGGAAGCAGGCCAGGTTGATCTCGGGCTGGGCGAACCTCGCCTGAGTTGTGGCGATGGCGAAGTCGCACATGGTGGCCAGTTCCATCCCGCCGCCCAGGCAGTGGCCGTGGATGGCGGCGATGGTCACCCAGTCGCTGTTCCAGAGAGTACGGAACACGCGGTGGAAGCTGGAGAGCATGCGCTCCACCTTCTCCGGGACGTGATCGGCGATGTCAGCGCCGGCTGAGAATGCCTTGCTTCCTCCTCCGGAGAACAGGATGAACCGGGTCGCCGGCGGCGGGGGCAGATCGTCCAGGACCTGGTTCAGCTGTTCCAGAAGCTCGATGTTCAGGATGTTTAGTGGAGGACGATCCAGGGTGATGCGGGCCACTCCCTCGTGGGTCACGAGGTGAAGCAGGGTGGGTGCGCTCATAGGCTGGGGACAGCTCCGGGTTTCTCGGTGATCCAGTCACCGGCGGCGAAGATCTCGGCGAGTACCTTCTTGTCCTCGTCACCGGGCAGTGCTTCGGCCAGGTGCTTCTGGAAGTCCTCCGGAGTGAGTAGCTCGCCAGTGTAGCTGTAGGTGGACCCCACCAGATCGCCGATGGCCCGGTTGAACCGGATGTCGGGAACTTGGAGGGGCGTGTCACCTTCCGGGATGTGCTTGTTGAACTGTTCGACCAGGGATTCGCACTCTTGACGGTAGAGTTCCCGGTTGTACTCGTTGAGAGCATCCTTGTCGGGAACCTCGTCGTTCTTGCCCTCGTCGTAGCGGCCCTTGAGCCCCCAGACGTAGAACCAGTGAGCCGAACTGGAGTGGTCGACGCCGAAGAGATCGAAGGCCGTGGAGATCCACTTGTTCAGGTACTTTTGCAGGATGGAGGCCGGGATCTTGCCTGCCTCCAGGATTCGCTTGATACCGTTCTGGCCGGTTCCCATGTGGAAAGCCTCTTCCTTGAGCATGGGAATCATAGAGTTCGCCAGGGGAGCGAAGGAGCAGTGGCTCAGCATGGTCAGCTGGAACTTTCCGTCCCGGTCGACGAAGTCGGTGTAGGTGAAGAAGTCGACCCAGTTGTCCACGATTTGATTGAAGGCGCCCAGGAGCCGGTTGTTGTCGAATGCCCTCCGCTCGAGTTGTTTTCGGGCTTCGATCTTGCCCGAGTGGCCGAAGTGATTCATCAGGATGTGGCACATCTGCCAGCCGTGGCGCATCTCCTCGACCATGACACGGG
>JAJFLN010000800.1 GCA_021772705.1 Candidatus Cloacimonadota bacterium
CTGTCGCCAGCTCTGGACATCCCACACCGCCGCGGAGGGAGTCTTCCGCAGCGTGTTCCTGCTCCTCATCGGCAGCCACGGCATCCATGTCGTGGCGGCCTTGCTGGCCCTCGCCTGGGTGATCTCTTCATCCGGCCTGGGACGGGAGACCGCCACGGCCATGCGGGTCTGCTCCATGTTCTGGCACTTCCTGGGAGTCGCCTGGCTTGCCCTATTCACCGCTCTTTTCCTGTTATGAGATCACACCTCGAATGGAGGACCCTGCACTGATGAATGCGGAAGCCGTCGCCGAGAACACCGGCCATGAACTGACCACGGCGAAAGTCGGAATGTGGATCTTCCTCGTCACCGACGCCCTCACGTTCGGAGGCCTGCTCATCGCCTATGCCTCCCTGAGGGCCTGGTCCACCTCCTGGCCCGTGCCCGCCGAAGTACTCAACATTCCACTGACAGCCTTCAACACCTTCCTGCTCATCTGCAGCAGCGTCACCATGGTCATGGCTGTCACGGCCTGCGAGACCGGTGACCGGCAGAAGCTGGTTCGATGGCTCGGCGCCACCGTGGCAGGGGGATGCGGATTCCTGGCAGTACAGGCCTACGAGTATTCCCACCTCATCCACGACGGTCTGACCCTCTCTTCGAGCCTCTTCGGAGCCACGTTCTACACCCTCACCAGCTTCCACGGAGCCCACGTCTTCTCCGGTGTGCTCTACCTGTCGATCATCCTCGGCGGTGTTCTGCTGGGACGCATCGGGAAGCCCGGGGATCAACGTGTCGAGATTGCCGGCCTGTTCTGGCACTTTGTCGACCTGATCTGGATACTCATCTTCACCTTCGTCTACCTGATCTGATCGCCCCGGGAGGCCCATGACAACCACCGCTCGCGTTAGACTATACCTCTGGATCTGGGGGGCCCTCTTCGCCCTGACCCTCGCCGAGATCGCCGTCGCCTACATGGGGATCTCCAAGGCGGCCCTGGTAACCTGGCTCGTGCTCCTGGCCACCGTCAAGGCTGGGCTGGTGGGGCTCTTCTACATGCACCTCCGATGGGAGCACATCCTTCTCGGACTCCTGGCCACCCTTCCGTTCCTGATGACCGCCGGGTTTGCCGCCGTGCTCATCATGGAAAACAGCCGATAGGCTGGAGAGACCCGGAATGCGCAGCCCCGTTCGCCCTCGGCGGAATCACTTCCTGGCAGCGTTATCGGCGTGGGCGTGGGCCCTCGGGGCATCGCCGCTTCTCGGCTGCCCGTCCTGTGCAGCGCAGAAGTCGATCAACACGGACATCTACTACATCGCAGCCCTCATGGCCGTGCCGATCCTGGTCGGCATCGTGGCGGGGTTGATCATCGCCAGGACCGTTAGCCGCTCCCACTGAGCTTGTAGAAGGGCCGCGCCGTTCATCCTTCGACAGACTCAGACGAACGGAGTGGGAGCAACCTCCAAAGAGCTGCCGTTTCATCCAGATTGTGACGACGGCAGATCTGTCCCCCCGGCGCCTGTTTCCTTTAGACTGGCCCCATGGCCGAGGACGTCCAGAAACTCACGGAGAAGCAAGTCAGAGAGCGACTGGCCCTTGGCGACGTGGACATGGAGTTTCTGGACGCCTGTCGCTCCGACTCCCGGGCCGGAGTACGTCGACTTGCAGGAGTGCACGATCGAAGACAGATGCGGGAAGAGGCCGAGCAGCAGCGGCTCCAGAACATCCTGGCCTTCGAGCGGCAGCAGGCGGAGCGGGGCTACTCGCGAATCGCCGGAGTCGACGAGGTGGGCCGGGGTCCCCTGGCGGGCCCCGTGGTGGCGGCCTGCGTGATCCTGCCTCTGGAAGATCCGATCCAGGGGATCAACGACTCCAAGCAGCTGTCACCGAAGAAGAGAGAGGAGCTGGCGGAGGTGATCCGTAGCCGGGCACTGGGGGTCGGAATCGCCCCCATCGAGTCCCAGGAGATTGATCGGATCAACATCCGGCAGGCGTCGATCCGGGCCATGGCCGATGCCGTCGAGAGCTGTGGGCCGGCGGCGCCGGACTTCCTGCTCATCGACGCAATGCGGCTTCCGGATCTGCCCATGCCTCAGCTGTCCATGGTCCACGGTGACGAACGGAGTTATCTGATCGGCGCCGCCTCCATCGTGGCGAAGGTTCACAGGGATCGGCTGATGGTCGAGCTCGATTCGGCCTATCCCGGTTATGCCTTTGCTTCCAACAAGGGCTACGGCACGGCAGACCATATGGACGGGCTGGAGCGGCTGGGTCCCTGCGACATCCATCGCCGGAGCTTCGCTCCCGTGGCGGCCTACTCGCTTCCTTCGTGCCGCCTGTTCCTGGAGGCCATCGGCAGAGCCAGTTCAGCAGCCGCTCTGCGGGTCACGGGAGAGAGAATCCGGGACACCGGGACCCATCTGACGGAGGAAGAACGAGATACTTTGCGCGAAGCCTACCGGGTACGCCAGGAGCAACTGGGAGGCTGTTGACAGCAGGATACTCCCGCTATAATAAGGATACGAGGTCATGGTCGATATCAAGAGCCGCCCGGCTAAACTAACGGGCTTGGTCGTCGACGCCGCGACACGGCGTCCGGTTCCGAGCGCCAAGGTGTCCATCAACAGAGCCGGATATTCGGAGAACTCCGACAGGAATGGCACCTTCCTCTTCGACAAGTTGAAGAAGGGCACCATCATCATTATTACCTGCACCAAGAGGGGTTACAAGCAGGCGCAGGTCACGTACAAGGCGAACATGGACCAGGAGCAGACCCTCAGCATCAAGCTCGGTCCTATCGGGGGCTTCGGCAAGTCGGGTTAATCGCAATGCCCATGTAATGAGTGGAAGGACTGTTTGAAAACGAGGGCTCTGCCCTCGAACTCCCGCCAGGGGCCATTGGCCCCTGGACCCCGATGAACAGGTTGAGCTTTCGTATATCATTCAAGTGTTCATCAGCACTCTCAGTCGCACCAGTCCAATTGGGGGTTTGGGGGAGCTGGCTCCCCCAACGGGGTGTGGGGCAGAGCCCTGAGGCATGGATGGATCGTTGAGATACCTCATGCAGCAAGGGGAAGCGCGTCAGCCACCGAGGAGAACTCCGGTTGAGGGGAATCGCACGGTGGGTGGTTCTTCTTGGCTCTCGCTGCGCAGCGTCGGCTCAGTTCATCCAAGTCGGCCTGGTCTCTGGCAATCCCCTTGAGAATCAACACCTCGGTCGCGTCTTT
>JAJFLN010000009.1 GCA_021772705.1 Candidatus Cloacimonadota bacterium
TCTGGCCCGACAGGGTTGCGTGCTGAGAAAACGGAAGATCCTCCACATCCAGTACCACCCGTACCCCTCGTCGCCGCAGCAGGCCCGTGGCCAGCGAGAGCAGCGCCTCGGCCGGTCCCAGTTTCCACGTGCCCGGTGGGAGGAAGAAGGGTGTCTCGGGGTAGAAGAGGACCACCGACCGGGACGGCGTCTCGGCGCAGAACCTCAGGAGGGCCGCCAGCCGGGCCATGGCGCCCCGGACGCGGCCGGAGCCGGCAGGAAGCGTCAGTTCGTGAAAGGGACCGGGCCCGGCCTCCCTCAGGTGACGGATCAAACCCTCCTTCCGGTAGCTGCCGCCATCAAAACGGGTGGAGCCGGGCCTCTCAACACGGATCGCGCCATCGGGAAGCACTGCCACGGAGAGTTCCTCTCGTCAGTAGGTGACGAGTTCGATGTCCGGGACCGGGCCATCGAGGAACCGCTCCGCCAGGTGGCGGAAGTGATCGTGTCGATCGGACAGGAGGAACCGGCAAGTTCCGGCGCGACCCATCGAGTTCCTGAGGAGGTCTTGCCGGACCAGATCCTCCCGGACGGCCTGGGCGGTGGCGCCGGCGGAGTCGATGATGCGGACTCCGTCCACCAGTTGCTGGGCGATGGCCTTGCGCAGGATTGGATAATGGGTGCAGCCGAGGAGCAGAACGTCGATGTCCTTCAGGAGCAGCGGCTGCAAGTAGTCCCGGATGATCAGCCCGCTGGCGGGGTGATCCATCATTCCCTCCTCAGCCAGGGGGACGAGCAGGGGGCAGGCTGCCCCGTGGACCACGGCGCCGGGCCGCCGATTGAGAATGGCCTTCTCGTAGGCGCCGCTGGCGATGGTTCCCGTCGTGCCGATCACGCCGATCCTGCCGGACCGGCTCGCCTCCGAGGCAGCATGTGCACCGGGCTCGATGACCCCCAGGATGGACCTGCGAAAGTGGGTCTGCAGCCTGTCCAGGCTCCCGGCCGTTGCCGTGTTGCAGGCGATGACCACCATCTTGACCCCTTGATCGAGCAGGTAGAGCGTGTTCTCGAAGGCGTAGCGTGTGACCACGCCAGCGCTCTTGTTTCCGTAGGGCAGCCGGGCCGTATCGCCGAGATAGATGAAGTCCTCTGCCGGAAGCTGCCGTCGCAGCTCGGCGAGGACTGTCAGTCCTCCGACTCCGGAGTCGAAGATTCCGATGGGTTGGTCGCCAGTGGAGGTCATCAGCGCACTGAGGAGGGTAACACGGAATCCCTGTTCCCTGTTTCTGAATCCCGATGTTATCCTGGAACCTCCATGAAGGAACGCGTCATAAAGTACGCTCGAATGGTTCAGATCGAGCACACCCTGTTTGCGCTTCCATTCAGCCTGGGTGCGATGCTGCTTGCCGCGAAGGGGCTGCCTTCGATCTGGACGCTGGGCTGGATACTGGTGGCGCTGGTCAGCGGCCGCAGTCTGGCCATGGGAATGAATCGATACGCCGACAGAAAGCTGGACCTCTTGAATCCCCGGACCCGGGATCGGGTGCTTCCCGGGAGACAGCTGGGGCTGCTGGAGGTTCGAATGTTCCTGGCCTGTACGGCGGCGCTGCTGATCCTGGCCACGGCCATGCTGCCGCCACTCTGCCTGAAGCTGTTGCCCCTGGCCCTGCTGCTTCTCCTGAGTTACTCCTACCTGAAACGCTTCACCTGGGCTTCCCATCTGGTGCTGGGGCTCTGTCTGGCCACAGCCGTGGCCGGGAGCTGGATTGCCGTCAGGGGCACTCTTGACTCCCCAGCCGTGATGCTGGGACTCTCGGTGATGTTCTGGGTCGCCGGCTTCGACATCCTCTACGCTGGCCAGGACATCGAATTCGACCGGGAGCAGGGCCTCCACTCCATACCGGCGCGGCTGGGACTGCTCCGCAGCCAGATCGTGGCCCGGCTGTTTCACGGCCTGAGCGGTCTCGGCATGGCGGCCACTGGGGTGTTGCTCGAAGCCAGCTGGCTCTACTTCTGCGGCGTGGCTGGGATCCTGGTGCTGATCGGCTACGAGCACGTCGTCGTCTCCGGCGGTGACCTGGGCAAGATCCAACGGGCCTTCTTCGGAGTCAACGTGGCCGTCAGCGTCACGTTCCTTCTGACGGCAGCCCTGGAGGTGGCGCTGGGGGCATGAGCAACGAGATGGAAATGGCGGCCTCTCGGGGTAGGGTCAAGCGGATAGCCCTGGGCATCACGGGAGCCAGCGGCGCCATCTACGCCAGCCGGCTCTTGACCCATCTGAAGGGCCTCGGTGTGGAAGTCCACTGCGCCATCTCGGAGACGGCGAGGATCACCTGGAAGTGGGAGCTGGGCCGCGAGTTCCAGGACTCCATTGCCGACTGGGATCACGTTCAGTGGTATGAGGAGCGAGATTTCATGAGTCCCATCGCCAGCGGGTCCTTTCGACACGACGGCATGGCCATCGTGCCATGCTCCACCCGGACCCTGGGATGCATCGCCGCAGGGCTGTCGGGAAACTTGATACAGCGCGGCGCCGAGGTCTGTCTCAAGGAGCGGCGGAAGCTTATCCTGGTCGTCAGGGAGTCGCCATACACCCTGGGTCATCTGGAGAACATGACCCGCCTGACCCAGAGCGGCGCTGTCGTGATCCCCGCCAGTCCCGGTTTCTATCATCGCCCGAGATCCATCGAGGACCTGGTTGACTTCATCCTCTCCAGGACGCTGGATCATCTGGGGATCGAGAACAGCCTCATCCAACGATGGGGCGAATCGGCTGAGGAGGCCGAAGCCCATGTCTGAGGAGACTGAAAAGAAGAGCAACGATCAGGATCGGGAGCAGATGAAGAGCATTCAGCGCCAGCTACTGGAATCCCGGAAGATCTTCCTCACCGACGAGGTGAACATGGAGCTGGCCAATCAGGTCATGTCCCAGCTCTTCGTGCTGGACGAGAAGGGGCAGGATCCGATCACGATCTACATCAATTCCCCGGGAGGGGATCTGACTTCCGGGATGGCCATTTATGATACAATTCACCACATTGGCAGCTCGGTTTCCACGGTCTGTACAGGTTTATCGGCCAGCGTGGCCACCATCATTCTGGCTGGCGGCACTCGGGGAGAGCGGAAGAGTTTTCCGAACTCCCGCATCCTGATCCACCAGCCTCTGGGCGGATTCCGTGGACAGGCCGCGGACATCGAGATTCATGCCCGTGAGATTCTCAGAGCCAAGGAGAACCTGAACCGGATTCTTTCCGACGACACGGGACAGTCCTTCAAGAAGATTGAAAAGGACACCCACCGCGACTTCTGGATGTCGGCGGAGGAAGCGAAAGAGTACGGCATTATCGATACCATCCTTTGAACCCGGTAGATCCGCCGGAGCAGCATCCGGTTCCGGATCTCCACAGAACCACCGGCCTGGCGCCCTGCCCGGCCGGATCGCAAGGAGAGACCCATGGCCAGTGACAAGATCCTCGAGTTGACCGACGCCAACTTCAAGGAAACGGTTGAGAAGTCAGGCACCCCCGTCGTGGTCGATTTCTGGGCCGAATGGTGCGGCCCCTGCAAGATGGTCGCCCCCTCGATGGAAGAACTGGCCGACGAGTATACCGGCAAGATCCAGTTTGCCAAGATGGATGTCGACGCGAACCAGCAGGTGCCGATGCAGTACGCCGTGCGCAGCATCCCCACCTTTGCCGTCTTCAACAACGGCAACCTTTGCGGCAAGTTCACGGGAGCCATGGCCAAGGATCAGCTGAAGAAAGAGATCTTCCGCTACCTGCCCGACTCCGGCCTCGAATAGCCCCCTCCGCGATGCGAAACTGCGTAGTTATTCTTGCGCGGGTCCTTACACACGGTTTTGTCCCCAAGAACCTCTGTGACCTCCGAGTGCTGAGTGGCGTCCGTGACCCTGCGGCCGGACAGGACTCAGCCGAGTTCGAAGGCCCGGCGAAGGAGCAGGCCGATCACGAAGAGCTGGATGATTCCTCGGAGGTATCGGCCGTCGCCCCTGTCGGTCATGAGCGTCATGGTCGAGACGACTGCGGTGTTCAAATCCCGTCTCTTCCTGTAGACGGTCAGAAGGCAGCCCCCCCCCGTTATCAGAGGCAGCAGGATCAGCGCCCCGGGAACGGCAACCAGCCAGAGGGCCAGAGATACTGTCAGGCCCACGCTGGCCCCCATGTATCCCTCCGCCAGCGGCGTGCGGTCGCGGGTGACGCCGGTCTGTCTCAGTACCAGGGCGGTCTCGGACCAGAGAGCCAGAATGGCTAGCATGGCCCAGAGCCCGGAACCGAGCACGGTAATCTGAAGACCGAAGTGTGCAGCCGCCACCACTCCCAGGAGCGCCAGGAACCAGGTCGTCAGCCCCATCATCGCGGAGGCGACAAGGAGTAGCGCCGCGGCGAAGATCATTGGAGTGACTCCCCGGTCCGCCACCGGGACGGTGACTCGCCCCCGGGGTACATGGCCTCTCCTATCCCAGCTTCGGACGAGCCCCGGGATGATCCTTGTAATGCCAGGAGACCAGCATGGGACTGACGATGAAGATGGACGAGTAGGTCCCGACGACGACGCCGATGGTCATGGCCAGAGCGAAGTCCCGGATGTTGGCCGGACCGATGAACAGCAAAGCCAGGACGGCGAGCTGCACCGTGATTGACGTGTTCAAGGTGCGGGACAAGGTCTGGTTGATCGAGAGGTTCACGACCTCGTCGAAGCCGAGCTTTCGCTTGATCCTCAGGTTCTCTCGAATCCGATCCAGGGCGATGATGCTGTCGTTGATCGAGTAGCCCAGGGTGGTCAACAGAGCAGCCAGGATGTCGAGGGTGAACTCGTGCTGGATCAGAGCGAATATTCCCAGCAGTATGAAGCAGTCGTGAATCAGCGCGGCGATGGAGACAACGGCCATCCGGAACTGGAATCTGATGCCAATGTAAAAGAGGATGAAGAGACTGCCGAGGAAGGCACACCAGAATGCCTTCACCTTGAGAGCAGCGCCGACGGTGGGGCCGATCTTCTCGACCGAAAGCCGGTTCAGGCCGTCGCCGAGGGACGAGAGGACCGTGTCCATCCGGCTCTCCAGGTCCTGGCCTTCCATGGATTCGACCTTCTCCTCGAACTTGGTCTTGATGATGTACTCCGAGCCCTTCGACTCGCCGGCCGCATCCAAGGCGCCCAGGACTCTCTGGACCCGGACATCGCCCAGTTCCTCAAAGCTCGGTGTGGTGAGAAGGGTTCGGATCTGATTGGTATCGACCGGTTTCGAGTACCGATAGTGGTAGACGGAACCACCAGTGAACTCGACGCCGTAGTTGAGGCCCACGATGGCCAGAAGGGCGACGGACACGACAAACGCAACGGCCGAGACTGCATAGCCGATGCGACGGTTCCCCACAAAGTTGTAGTGGAAGCGCGTCTTGACCTCTTCGTTGATTTTGGGAACTCCCACGGTGGTTGTCCTTTCGAATCGGGTTGCTGTCGGAGATTCAGATGCTCATGGTGCCGACGTTCTTGCCCGAGTGGGTCAGCTCCAGGATGGAGCGAACCACCACGATGGCCGTGAACATGGACCCCACGACGCCGACGCCGAGGGTGACGGCGAATCCTTTGATGGGGCCCGTCCCGAACCACCCCAGGATGATTGTCGTGATGAGAGTGGTTAGGTTGCTGTCGAGGATCGCGGACCAGGCCTTCTCGAAGCCTGCATCAATGGAGGCACGCACGGTCTTGCCGTGAGCCAGCTCCTCCTTGATCCTCTCGAAGATCAGGACGTTGGCATCCACAGCCATACCCAGGACCAGAATGAGACCGGCTATTCCAGGTAAGGTGAGAGTTGCCCTGAAGAAGAGCATCAGCGTCAGTACGATCAGGGCGCAGAAAATGAGTCCCAGATTGGCGTACATTCCACACATCCTGTAGAAGAAGCCCATGTAGGCGACCACAAGCAGAACGCCGACGATGCAGGCGATGGCTCCGGCCCGAATCGACTCCTCGCCGAGCATGGGACCTACCACGTTCTCTCCGAGCTTGAGCAGCTTGGCAGGCAGGGCTCCCGCCTTGAGGATGTTGACGATGAGCTTCGTCTCCTCCAGGTCGAACTTGCCCGTGATCTCGGCGCTGCCATCCAAGATGGGTTCCTTGATCTGCGGCGCCGTGTAGACCTTTCCCGCCAGGACAACGGCCAGATGCTGGCCCACCATCCGGCTCGTCACTTCACCGAACTTCTTCCGTCCGTCGCTGTTGAACTCCAGGAGGATCTTGGGATTGCCGAACTGGTCGTAGCCGATGCGGGCAAAGCTGAGGCCATCGCCGGTCAGCTCGGGCTCCTTCTTCAGCCGGTACCAGGCGGCCCGGTGATTCTCGGGAGCCGACCCCTTGGGAGGATCCACGTGGGGCAAGACAATCTCATCGGGGCTCGGAGAGATGGACATCATATCTTCCGTCACGCCGTAGACGTAGTTGAAGGTCAACAGGTCCGTGGTGGCGATGAGCTCCTTCACCTGCTTCTGGGACTTGTCGGTCAAGCCGGGGATCTGAATGCGAACACCGGTCTCCCCCTGCCGCGAGATGGCCAGATTCGCCACGCCGAAGGTGTCCAGGCGGTTCTGCAGCACCTCGACGGTCTTGATGACCGTGGCGGGGTTGACCTGAGTTCCCGGCTTGTCGGTGACGACCCGGTAGATCAGGTCCATTCCCCCCTGAAGATCGAGACCCAGGTTGATCTTCAGCTCCGAGTAACCGGGACCAAAGAAGGGGAAAAGCCAGGCCAGGCCAATTGTCGGCGCGCTGGCCACGAAACAGATGCAGAAGATGACGGCGATGATACCGACTCTCATCTTGAGACCGGAGTTCATTACTGGTCCTTTCAATGCAGGCGAATGTAACATCACGCCCAGCCAGAAGAGCGGGAGGCGCGAGTATACGATGCACGCAGGCCCGTGTCAACAGCAGGAAGAACGGTCGGGTGTATGTCCCGTAGGGGGTCCCCTGGCCTATTCCGGATCCGTTCGCCCCACTATGGATGCGGGCCTCCATAGTGGGGCGAACGGAGGAGGGGACCCCCTACGGGACATGCACCCAGAACGGTCCGTGGAGTTCCCCCCTACCCCTTTCTAACGCCCGGCCCCAGCCGCCCCAGGGTTCGGCGGGCGAAGGTGGCGATCTCCCGGGGGCAGCCGGGGAGGCGGAGGATCTTTTCCAGCAGTGGCTCGGCCAGATCTGGGCGGCCCGAGAGCAGGTGACAGACTGCGAGCTTCGAGGAGCTGTGGGGCTCGTCGGGCTCCAGCCGGAGGGCCCTCTGGAAGGCCCGAGCGGCCCGGTCCAGCTCCCGCGTTTCCAAGTAGATCGTGCCCTGCAGGGCGTAAGCGTCCCAACGCTTCCGGTGGCGTATCGACTTCCGGAGCTCCGACAGGGCTTCCCTGTTCTTCTTCTCCGCCGCCAGCGCCCGGGCCCGGTCCAGATGCTCCCGGGCCGGCTCCGTCAGGGTCTTCCGGATCGTCACTTCCGTCAGCTCACTCCACTTCTCGGGACCCAAGAGCTGCTTCAGGGATCGCTGGGCCACGCCCTTCAGAACCAGATCGTCTCCCGCCAGGATCGGCTTCAGCACCTCGAGGCTCACAGGTCCGCCGATGCGGCCCAGTGCCTCCAGGGCCGCCCGGACGACCTCCCACCGATCCGATCCGAGGAGCTGGACGATCCGGACCCGGTGCTTGGTGGCCCCCACGGCGCCGATCGCCTCGATGGCCCGGACCCGGACCTCCACATCGTCGTCCTTGACGAAGGGGGCCACCACGTCGGCGACGGCCTCCGTGCCGAGTTTGCCGAGGGCGGCGATCACGTGATGCA
>JAJFLN010000081.1 GCA_021772705.1 Candidatus Cloacimonadota bacterium
TCAGGACGAACGGATCGGGAAAACTCGGCCATTCAGTCGTCCTGGATGCGGGCATCCATAGTAGGACGAACGGATCGGGAAAACTCGGCCATTCAGTCGTCTTGGATGCGGGCATCCATAGTAGGACGAACGGATCGGGAAGACTCGACCGTGCAGTCGTCCTGGATGCGGGCATCCATAGTAGGACGAACGGATCGGACTCTACCTGAGGTCTTGTTTCTGGACCTTGCCCGTGGCGTTGCGGGGCAACTCGTGCCGGACTTCCAGCAGACGGGGAATCTTGAATGCTGCCAGGTGGCCCTTCAGTGCCTCCCGGATCTGGGCGAGGTCGATCTTCCCTCCCGGCTCGGGACAGATGTAGGCCTTCGGCACCTCGCCACGTACCTCATCGGGCACGCCAATCACGGCTGCCTCCGCCACGCCCGGGATGCCTCTCAGGGCCTCCTCGATCTCGGCGGGATAGATGTTCTCACCAGCGGAGATGATCAGCTCCTTCTTCCGGCCTGTGATGGCCAGGTAACCGTCGGAGTCGACCGTTCCCAGATCCCCGGTCCGGTACCAGCCATCTGGGTCCAGGACGTCCTCCGTGTCTCCCGGCCGGTTCAGGTAGCCCTTCATCACCGAGGGACCCCGGACCTCGATCTCTCCGACCTCCTCCGGCGCAGCCGGCCCGAGACCATTCATGACCCGGACCTCCAGGTTCGGTAGTGGCTGACCGGCTCGTCCGGCCCGCACCCGGTGGGGATTCGCCGTCAGACTGATCACAGGCGCTGTCTCAGTGGAGCCGTAGCCTTCGCACAAAGGAAGGCCGAACCGGTCCTCCCAGTCCCGTGCTATCCGGCCCGGCAGGGGCTCGCCACCGGCCACGACGAGTTCGAGCTGGTGCCGTACATCGGGCGCGGCCAGGCGGCAGAGAATTCCGAAGACCGTAGGAACGGCCATCAAGTGAGTGATGCCACGGGTGGTGAGGGCCTCCAGTATCCGGGCGGGCGAGATGCCCTGCATGATCTCCACTGTCGCGCCCGCCACGAGCGGCAAGGACAGGGAGCAGGTGATGCCGAAGGAATGGAAGAACGGCAGCACGGCGAGGAATCGATGGCGGGGCTGCACGTCCAGGACCTCGAGGCAGCCCTCCACGTTGGCCATGAGATTCCCGTGGGTGAGCATGACCCCCTTGGGATGGCCCGTGGTACCGGACGTGTAGAGCAGGGTTGCCAGGTCCTCCTGGTTGGTGAAGCCGGCGCCTTCGGGTCCCGGGTTGGAGTCCTCCTCCGAGGAGAGCACGAACCGCAATCTCGGGCAGAGGCTGCGCAGAGCAGCCCCCCGGTCGTGGAGTGCGGGAGAGGCGACGAGAGTCTCGACTCCGGCATCGCCGACGATGAACGAGAGCTCTTCGTGGGACAGGGCCGGATTCAGGGGCAGAACGGACTTGCCCGCCGCCAGAGCGCCGAAGTAGCTGACGGCGAAGTCGAGTCCGTTGGGCACCAGCAAGGCGACGGTTTCGCGTCCGTGACCGCCCTTCTCGATGAGTCGCCCCGCGCATCGCCGGATCAGCTGATCGAGATGCCGGTAGGTCGTCTCGGTCTTTCCCTCCACCACGGCGACCCTTTCGGGGTCGTGACGGCAGGATCGGAAGATCAGATCGCTCAGATTCATGGCCTCTCCCTTTGTCTGGTCGATGCGCCTCAGGCGGCTCGCAACATGGGAACGTGGATTGGAAGCTCCGGGCTGGCTGTCATGTCCAGGAGATGGATCTCCCGGTCGATGTCGCTGGCCCCTTCGAGCCAGACCACGTCGCGGGCAAACTCCTGGAGATCGCCAGCGGCGCTGGCGTGGAGGACCACTCGGAGGTCATCGGGGCGAAGCTGAATCTCCTGATCGCCGGAAAGTTCGAATGTCAGAAAGTACTGTCCGCTGTAGTCCGTAGCCCCGTGAGCGACTGCGACGGTCTGTTCTCCGTCGTAGAGTACTCCCGTGACCTCGGCGTTCTTCCGGGGATAGCCGGAGGCGCCGATGACGATTCCACTGATTGAGAGGAACATTTCACTCCCTGCCTTTGGATTGCTCAGAGTGGGGCCCGAGGGTCGTCCTCGGGTTCGGTAGAGGGAGTAGCAACCCCCATGCCAGGGAGACCCGAGAACGGGGCTGATCGTCGAGACTTGGGCCTGGTGCAGGCTTTCCAGAATCCTGAATGGTCGATCAAGAATCGCCGGAACCGCAGTGTTTTTGTTGCGGCCTGCAGTGGAATCGCTGC
This sequence comes from Candidatus Cloacimonadota bacterium, assembly GCA_021772705.1. Lineage (GTDB taxonomy): Bacteria > Muiribacteriota > UBA6191 > JACPRK01 > JACPRK01 > OFTM100. The sequence goes on from JAJFLN010000081.1 coordinate 2,255, forward strand.
ACCCAGAGGAATGCCCGGCCGCTATCCCCCGTCTTCGCCGTCGGCGTCGGTACCGGGCTTCGGGGTGGCGATCTTCAACCCCAGCTCCTTGATCTTCTGCTGCAGGCTCTGGCGATGCATATCCAGGGCCTTGGCGGTCTGGCTGATGTTGCCCCCGCACTCCTTCAGTTGAGATTCGATGTACCGGCGTTCGAATTCCCTGACCAGCTGCCGCTTCGCCTCCTGAAAGGGCAGGCCGCTGGGCATCTCCAGGTTGTCCGAGCCGCCGCCCGTACCCATCCCGGGAAAGTCCTCCGGTCCCAGTTGCCTCCCCTCGGCCAGGGCCACGGCGCTCTCCACTGCATTCCTGAGTTGCCGGATATTGCCGACCCACCGTTGAGCGATCAGCAGTTTCAGTGCATCCGGGGCGATCCTGTCGAGCTGCTTTCCGTGCTTCTCGGCGAACTCGGCCAGGAACGTCTCGACCAGGATGGGGATGTCTTCCCGCCGGTCCCGCAAGGGGGCCAGACCGACCTCCACGACCTTCAACCGGTAGTAGAGATCCTCCCGGAAGTCGCCGGTTCCGATCCGTTGCTGCAGGTCCCGGTTGGTGGCTGACAGGATGCGAACGTCAACCAGGACGGGAGTTTCACCACCTACTCGCTTGAAAGACTTCTCCTGAATGGCCCGGAGCAGCTTTGACTGCATGGGTGGACCCATGTCTCCCACCTCGTCGAGGAAGAGGGTCCCCCCCTCGGCCTGTTCGAAGCAGCCGCGCCGCAGCGCCTCCGCCCCCGTGAAGGCACCCTTTTCGTGGCCGAAGAGCTCGCTCTCGATCAGGTTCTCGGGCAGGGCCGCGCAGTTCATGGAGATGAACGGACGGTCCCGTCTCGGGCTCAGGGCGTGAATCCTGCGGGCCACCAGTTCCTTTCCCGTGCCGCTCTCGCCGGTGATGAGGACCGTCACGTCCAGGGGGCCCACCTTGTCCACCACCCGGAGCAGCTCTCTGACATTCTTGCTCTTGCCCTGGATCTCACCATAGATGCCGGTCTGATCCAGCTGCTTGCGAAGGCGGCGGTTCTCACGCTCCAGCAGGAGCTTCTCCGAGGCGTTGCCCGCCAGGGTCCTCAGCTCTTCCACGTCGTAGGGCTTGGCGAGATAGTCCCAGGCTCCGGCCTTGATTGCACCGACGGCGACCTTCTCGTTGCCGTGGGCTGTGACCATCACCACGGGAGGCGCGGATGGAAGATCCCTGATGATCTCCAGGGCCGTCAGACCGTCCATCTTGTCCATGGTGATGTCCATGAAGATCAGGTCGGCGGCACCGGCCTTGACCTGTTCCACGGCCTCGATGCCGTTGCTCGCCTCCGAGACGAGGAACCCTGTCGCCTCCAGGGCCCGGCGCATACCTAGGCGGGACGACTTCTCGTCATCCACCACGAGGACACGGATTTCGTCGCTGGTCATGCTCCGGGAGTCACTCTCCTGTTGGCGGGCATGTACACCGGCAGATCCACATCGAACCGGGTCCCCTCCGGTCCGCTGCTCACCTGTACAGTGCCGTCCAGTTCATCGATTCGCTGTCTCACCAGGGCCAGGCCCAGACCTGTGCCGCTCTTCTTCGAGGAGTGGAAGGGCTCGAAGATCCTCTGCAGCTCTTGCTCCGGGATGCCCGGCCCCGTATCGGAGATCCCGATGGCGACCTTGCCCTCGTTGCCGCTGCTCGTCTCGATCGTGAATGTACCGCTCTCCTCCATCGCCTGAAACGAGTTGAGGACCAGGTTGAACAGGATGCTCTTGAGGGAGTCCAGACCGCCCTTCAGATAATGAGGCTCCGGCGACAGCCGCTGTACCACGGTTATCTTCCGGCGGCGGGCCTCATAGCTGAATATCTCCAGGACCCGTTCCACCACCCGTTCAACGGCGACGAAGCGCTCCTCTGTCTCGGCGGGGCGGATGAAGTCGAGAAGCCGTGTCACCGTGGAAGCCAGGCGGTCAATCTCCTCCAGGACCACCGAGAGATCCTCCCTGCGCAGGTCGCCGGGGGCGATGCTCTCGCGCATGACTTGTAGAATGGCCTTCATGGAGCCCAGAGGGTTCTTGATCTCGTGGGCCACGCTGGCGCTTAGCAGTCCCAGTGATGAAAGCCGCTCGTCTTCTAGCAGCTTTCGTTCCAGGGCCAGCTTCTGGTGGAAGATCTGCAGCTTCTCCACGGCGCTCAGGAGCTGGTTGAGGATGAGTCTCAACATGTCCAGCTCCTCGGCTTCCAGGGGCCGGTTGTAGGGCAGGTGTCCCAGGCAGGCGACGCCGACGGGACCATCGCGGGAGAGGATCGGCAGCAGGGTGACCACGTCGGACCGGAGCAGAGCGTCTCTCAGGGGTCCCTCCTCGAGCTCCTCGCTCTCGATGGCGAACCACCGGTTGGACCGGAATGGTTCCAGGAATCGTTCCAGGGACATGGCCCCTGGCGGCCGGGAGTAGCTCACGGGGCGGCCATCGGCTCCGATGAAGAAGATGTCCACCCGGTCGACGGAGAGCGCCTCCGAGATACCGATGGCCACCTGGGACAGGAGGGCGTTGGGTTCTGTCGCCTGAGGGCTCCCCAGCTCGGAGCTAATGGTGGCGAGCCGCTCCCGCTTCTGCAGACTCCGGCTGGAGAGGAAGCGGTCGTAGAGGCGCTGCGCCGCGCCCTGGAGTGTGCTGAAGGTGAAGACGATGCCGGTGATGACCAGGCCTTCCAGCATCTGGACGTTCACTCCCGTGCCTTCCAGCAGCAGGTTGCCTACCTGCCGGACTCCGAAGACGTAGAAGCTCAGGAGTACGAAGGCCAGGAGGGAGTTGATGAAGATGTTCCGGACGAAGTGGGCAACGTAGTTGTGCCTGTACAGGTAGTATCCGAACACGGTCATGGGCAGGACCGGCGTCATCAGACAGAGGAGCTCTAGATAACTGCCGAGGCCGGGAATCTCCACGGCGCCGGCCGGGTAGGTGACCAGGAGGAGGAGCACCACGGGGACCAGAGCCTGTCCGATGTCACGAGCGAAGCTGCGGCCGGCGTGTTCGAAGGTGTGCTGCACCAGCCGCCAGGCCAGGAAGGCCATGATTCCCATGGCCGTCAAGAACCAGAGGAACAGGGGCATTCCGTGTTCCGCCAGAGTGGGCAACAGGCCTCCAGCCTGGTTCCACAGCGGCCAGAGGCCCGTCGCGGCGGGGACGTGCATCGCTGTCACCAGGGGCCCGGAGAGGCGGCTCGGGTAGTAGTAGGCCAGGAATGTGTGGAGCAGCAAAGAGGGCTGGGCGGCGAGGCAGCAGATGGCCACGGCGTCCAGGAAGCGGCCCGGCAGGGTCGGCGGGGAGAGAAAGACCAGGCTGATGAACAGGCTGGCAAAGGCGCATCCGTAGAGTACCGTCCCGGACAGGACGACGGACTGGAACATTCTCTCGCCCCGGACCCGGACTCCTCGCTCGTGCATCAGGAGCAGCATCCCCATGTTGAGCGCTGCTCCGATGAGGAAGCCTATCGTCGCCAGTATCTCCAGCAGTCCCATGGTCAATGGTTAGTGGTTTGATGGTTGGGTAGGCCCTGCCCCGGGGGCGGAGAGCGTCAGATATCCAAGACATCCTCGAGAACCCGCCGCAGTTTCCGGGGGTCATGACGCATTGTGTCAAGCTTGTGGAGCTGCCGCGGGCCAGCCTCGGGTTCCAGCAACGGGGCCACGACGGGCCTGATCTCCGTCCGTTCAATCCGCTCCAGGTCCTCGTCGGTGAGGGAGATGAAGTGGACGTCATTCAGGCCATGGGCCTGGCGGAGGGACGGGGAGGGGACCTCGTTGTTCAAGATGACCATGTCCACGGCCCCCTTCGGCAGATGGGCCGTCAAGACTTCCAGGTGTCGCGCTGCCGAGTAGCCGTCAGTCTGCCCGGGGGCCGTGGTCGTGTTGGCCACGAATACCCGGGTTCCCTTCGCCCGAGCCAGGGCCTCCCCGACGCCGGGAAAGATCAGGCAGGCCAGGAGACTGGTGTAGAGGTTTCCAGGGCCGATCAGGATGACGTCAGCCTCGGCGATTGCCTGGAGAACCTCCTCATCGGCTCTGGTCGACTCGTCGGCCAGGTACAACCGCTCGATGGGAGGCTTGTTCCGGGCCCGGACGTTCACTTCCCCCACCACGGTGGTGCCGTCCTCCAGCCGAGCCGCCAGGTCCGTGTTGTTCAACGAGACAGGCAGGACCCGGCCCCGGACGTTGAGCATCGCCGCCAGGGTATCCACGGACTGCTTGAAGTCACCCGTGATCTTGCACAGCGCCGTCAGGAGCAGGTTGCCAACGGCCATGTTGGAGAGCTGCCCCGCCTCCTGGGGTTGAAACCGGTACTCCATCAGCCGGACCATCGCATCGTTGCCGCCGGAGAGACGGGCCATCATCGAGAGGGTCGCCCGGATGTCCCCCGGCGCGGCGATACCGAAGTTGGAGCGGACGATGCCCGTGGAGCTGCCGCTGTCCGTGACTGTCACGACCGCCGTCAGCTGGTCGAGCAGCTCCGGAAAGGTCTTGGCGATCAGGGAAGGCCCGGAGCCGCCTCCGAGGCAGACCATCCGTTTTCCGCAGTTCGTTTCGTCGGAACCTCCCACAGCCCGTCACTCTATCACGGCAAGAGAACGGGCCGTGTGGACGGCATCCCACGCCTTTCTACTGGCGCCCCTTACCGTGATAGACTGAGGATCTGGCCTCTTTGGCGCTCCTGGATGGGACCGGATCGGCCGATTGAATTTCCGGGAGTGTTTTCCAGTTGCCAGGCCCGGCCATGCAAGCCGGGAAGTCGGCACGTGCCCCGATGAGACGGAAAGGCGAGCAATGGAAATAGGTCAGCTGATCGGTAGATTCCGTATTCAGAAGCAGATCGGTCGAGGTGGGATGGGAGACATTTACCTCGCTCTGGATACGATGAACTTCCGGAATGTAGCCGTCAAGGTCCTGCCGCGACTGCATCATTCCAGCCGGGTACTCATCGCTCGGTTCCTCCGGGAGATGGAAGTCTGCAAGCGACTGGCCCATCCCAACGTGGTCCGGCTCATCGACGCCGGCTGTGACCGGGACACCTATTACATGGCCATCGAGTACGTCCTCGGCACGGGTCTCGACGACCTCATCGCCGAGCGGGGCCAGATTGATGTCGATTCCGCCCTGTCATTCACGCAGGACATCGCCTACGCACTCCACGCTGCCCACACTCAGCACATCATCCACAGGGACATCAAGCCGAGCAACGTGATGATCACCCGGGAGAGCGTGATCAAGCTCATCGACTTCGGCATCGCCCAGTCCAAGGACGAGGAAGTTCACCGGAAGATCCGGGACGAGATGGATCGGCTGAGCATTCGCTTCCGTGAGAGCGAGTTGAACACCAGTCCCGGCGCCATCATCGGGACTCCTTGTTATAACTCCCCGGAGCAGAACAGGGGCCGGCCGGTGGATTTCTCCTCCGACATCTACAGTCTGGGCCTGGTCTTCTACGAGATGTTCACAGGCGTTCAAGTGCTCCCCAACGACCAGCTTCCCGTCATCGTCGACTTCCAGGCTCGCCTCAACGACGAGCTGATCCCCCCCTCCCAGCTGGTTCCTGACATCCCACCGGCCATCGAGCAGATCTTCATCAAGATGATGCAGTACGAGCCGGAAGAACGGTTCTCCAACGCCGGCGATCTGGTGACGGCCTTGAGCCGGGCGACGGCGGGTTCCGACGAGGAAGGCTCCAGCCGGGCCAAGTCCAAGAGTCTGGCCCAGCTCGAGTTGAGCGAGACCCACTACGCCAAGGCGGAGAATTACCTGGCCGAGGGCAAGTATCTCCAAGCCTTGGGCGAGTTCCAGGACTTGCTGGCCCTTCCCATCGAGACCGAACGCTATCGGGAGTTCATCGAGAAGTGGCTCAACTTCCTCGTCAGCGTCCTCAAGCCGGTCCGCCGGCGGCGCAACGAGGAAGAGAAGGCCGTCTTCTCCGTTTCACCCGATGAGTACATCAAGATCCTGACTCAGACCTGCGGCATCTTCGGCACCATGAACAAGTTCAGCCACCGGAAGCTGGTGGAGCTGCGAATCGTGGAGAACCTGGCCACGTCGGACAACTACGAACAGGTCCTCTCGACCTACGACGAGCTGCTGGGCGCCTTCCCCGATGAGCCGATCTTGCAGCGCGGTTACAGTCGATTCCTCTTCAAGAACGGTGCCGCCAGCGCCGCCAAGCGAATCCAGTACGAGATGATCACCAAGCGTCTCGACGCAGACCAGCTCAGTGAGGCACTGATCGAACTGGCCGTGATCCTCGAGATGGACCCCGACAGCTCCCGGGCCGCCGAAGAGCATCGTGTCCTGTCGGCAGAGGTGGCCAATCGGCAGGCTGAGGTCGAGCCCTTCCTCGAGGAGATGGCGGCCATGGAGGGCCAGCAGTCGCCGGAGTGGCTCATCGACATGTATCTCAAGTTCCTCCAGAAATTCCCTGCCCATCCCAAGGCCACGGAGAAGCTGCATAACCTGTACAAGGCCAACAACATGCCTGGACCGGCCCGGGATATCCTGGGGGAGATGGCCACGGAGGACTACTTCGCCGGGAGGCCGACGGCGAAGGACAAGTTCATCAAGTGCCTTCACCTGGACAAGAACTTCACCCTGGCCCACGTCTATCTCGCCGAGATCTACCGCAAGGAAGGGACGAACTTCTCGGGCTGTACCTCCTACAGCGATCTCGTGGTGAACATCTTCAGCATGGTGGGCATGTTCGAGCAGAGCCTGGAGGAGTACGAGAAGCGGCTCAAGGGCTCCCTGGATGACATCGCCACATTCGAGCACATGATCGAACTGCTGAAGCGGCTGGGCCGGAGAGAGAAGCTCTTCGAGGTCTACTTCGAGATGGGTAAGTGTGCTCTCAATAACGACCGGATCGATCTCGCCAGGGAGTACTTCGACCAGTGCGTGGAGCGTAGCCCGGACCAGACCACCATCTACAACAAGATGCGGGACGTGCCGAACATCAACAAGGTCTACAACCTGGTCAAACTCCGGTTCAACATGCTGACCCAGCGGGGCGGCGGTGATCCCGGGGCCCACAAGGACGGTAAGCGAACCCGAGGGCTCAGTACGTTCGTGGCCGGGTTCCGCCCCGGTGGTGGGTCCACCGGTGGACGGGAAGCTGAGTGATCCGGGGGCGAACGTTCGTCCTGGCCCTGTTGCTCTCCGGCCTGGGTCTGGCAGGCCCGGCCTCGGCGTCAGCCCCGGCCGGCACCGATGCACCGGTCGAGTCCTCTGACGCCAGCTCGAAACCCGATCTGTCCGTCCTGAGCCGGTCCCTCATGCAGGAGCCGGCGCCGAAAGGCTGGAAGCCCTCCCGGGTCTCTGGCCTGGAGCCCATGCTCGGCGCGCCGGGCAAGAAGGACATCGCCAACCTGTTCGCCGTCATCAGCCTGATGCGGCGCCGCCTGTCCATCTCGGAGGAGACCGCCTTCTACATTGGCCGGCGTCACATGAAAGTGATGACCTATCACTCGTCTCTCTACGACCTGGCGCTGGAGTGGGTTCGAGGCTATCGTCTGGCCGTGGCGCGCCTTCTGGAGCTACCCGTCTCCAGGATCGGGAATCAGCCCCACCGTCTGGTCCAGCTGAGAGAGGCCGTCGCCTGGGGACGGCAGCACGCCATCGCCGAGCCCTGGTACTTCAAGCAGGGCTACCGCAGAATGCGCATCGTCCTGCCCTGATCCGGGTCTCCAGGAGCACCGGCTCAGGCGGCAGGTGGAACAGAAGGCGTTTCGAGTGGGAAGCTGCCAGTTTGGGACCTCGGAGTTCACAGATGGTCACGGAGGTTTTTGGGGGAGCGGTGAGATGGTGAGCGCTGGGTTCCAATGGGGCCGAGATTCCCCATTGTGGCGCTCTGGACTGAGACGCGTCGTGGAGGAAGTGGAATCGCTTCGTTGCTGCGACACTATTGAACCAACATTCAGCCAGCCACCTGAGTTTCGAGTCAGAACTCCCTCCCAAGGAACCTCTGTGTGCCCTGTGATCTCTGAGATCTCCGTGTAACATCCCTGGGGATCCGGGGACACACGACTGGACCCGAATTCGCGGTCGGCTGCCAGGCAGCACGGATACCCCAGGAATTCGGGTCCAGTCGTGTGTCCCCCGATCCCAAGCGCCTCCGCGTCAAGTCCCCCCCAGCAGACATACAGCCGCGCTCGGCGGAACCCTGTTCTCTCATGACGTTTGCCTGGTATCCTTCAGGGAATGGTTCTCTCTGGCCCATCCACATTCTCCCGGCCCTACCGGGCGGCGCTGCAACGGGCGGCGGCCTTGGTGGCCGGTGACCCGCTTCTTCCTGACGCCTCGCCGTCGGTCCAGGGACTGCTGAAGGTCTCGGCGGCCTGGCTGCATCAGGTCCGCCTCCAAGACCTGGACAATCTGTTGGGATGGGATGGCGACGCCGATGACTGGCTCGCTCACCCGGTCTACCCCCTGGGTTGTTCCGTCGGGGGAGGGGTCGCCCGGCTGCCGGACCTGAAGGGCCTCACCCGGGAGCAGATCGTCGAGCACAACCGGCGCTTCATCCGGGCCGTGGTGGATATCACATCCGAGGGGTCGGCGGCGGGATACGACTCCCACGGAATCTCCCTTTCCGTCCTGGACATCGCCACCAACGGCGTGGAGATCCTGGGGGCCAAGACCTCCGGTGACATCGACGAGCGCGGGCACATCACCGTTTCCCGGCTGCTCAAGATGGTGCCGGGTCTCGAGTCAGGCAAGGCCTTCATCCTGGTCTGCGGAGCCCAGACTCGGGCTGCCACTCAGGGCGACAACATGTACAGCTCCGCCAACGCACACCTGCACACGGAACGGATGACCCGGGAGGTGCTGGATGAGGTGCTCTCCAGCGAAGATCTGGCCCGGGTCCGGTCCGAGATCCCCTTGCGGATTGACAGGGAAGGTCCCTTTCACGTCGGCCACAACGGAGATGTGAACAGCAAGATCCGGTGGGAGAGGTACTTCCTGGAGAAAGGGTTTCAGAGTGAGGCGGACTCCGATTCCAAGGAGATTCCTCGGCTTCACAGGTTGATTTACGAATGCCTCTCGGCCGATGCGCTCCTCCAACGGGGCGAAGAATCGAGCTGCCTGGCCTGGCTGCTGAAAGACCTGGGGGAGAGGCGGGTCCTCCGGGATTCCACTGTCCTCGACGAGGCCGGCGCCCAGGTCGACCGGAGCCTGAAGGCTCAGCAGGCCTGTCTCCTGGAACTGGCCGCTGCGCTCCGCCGGGCCGGCGCTTCCACCGTTGCCGTGGCCAGCGCGCTGTCGGCGCGGCTGATCTCCTTCGTGGATCCCACCTCCGTCTATACCTTCGAAACCCTCACCTCGATCCGGGAGAGAGCCGATTCGCTGGTCCCTGTCACGACCCTGGTCCGGGGTCCCAAGGCAGGTGGCATGGTCATCTACCGGGACCTGGACGATCCATCCATGCCCTTCAAGTTTGCCAGCAGTCTGGCCAACCTGAGGGGACAGATTCGCCGCTACGAGAACGAGAGTCATGACCAGGTCCCGGTGGACTACATCACCACCGGGGCCCGGGTGCTCATCCGGGAAGGAACCGTGCCTTATCACGCCCTTGGCGACTGGCAGATGGCCGAGCTGCGGGCCTCCGCCGAGGATGGGGGCGAGCCGGCTCTGCGGTTCTACCATCTGTTGACAGGAGAGCTGCTGGAACCGGCGGCTGTCACGTCACCCATCGTCGACTACCGCCTGCAAGGCAAGGAGCGCTCGGCCACCCTGAAGGCCGTGGGCGCCTTCAAGGACAAGAGCCGGGTGGATCGGTCCCTGGTCTACGATTCCGTGCTGGGTGAGATCACGGCGGGGCCGACGCCCATCCTTCGCCGCCAGGTCAAGGATCTGGCCATGGAGGAGCCGGTCCACTACGCCGTGGATAACCAGTACGGTGCCGAGATTCTGCTCTCCTTCGTCACCTTGCTCCGGAACACGCGGCAGCTCTTCAAGGGCCGGATCGACGATCAGGGAAGGCTCCAGTCCGAGGTCACTCTCAGGTCCGAGAGCCTGTTCCGCCTCGAGGCCGATCACCTGACAGCCTCGGGTTTGGACGCCATTCTCCGAGGCATCCGGACCGTGATCGGCCTGGGGGAAGGGACGAGCCGAAACGTGCTGGGGATGGCATTTGCCGCCGCCGAGCTAGAGGGTCTGAACGGGGTCCACACCTCTGCGCTGGAATCGAACCTGGCCCGGATGCAGTCCCCGCGGATCGATCGGGAGACTCTGCTGACCTTCGTGTCCAACAGCGGTGGAACCAAGCCCGTGGTCGCCTTGGCGGAGGAGACCCTGGATCGGTTGGGAGACAGCTGGCGCGAAGGGCCCTACGTCTGGGCCGTCACCAATCTGGTGACCAGCGAGCTGGCCGGGCTGGCGTTCCGCAGCCTGGGAGCGAGCGTCACCAACTTGCCCTGGGAGCGGGCCGTCGGCTCCACCTATGCGGCTTTCACGGCATTTCAGAACCTCCTGGCCATGCTGGTCCGGCTTCACGAAGCCCGAGGAGTCCTGAAACCGGGCAGGGCCCGGCACCTGTATCGATCCCTCGCCTCATTCCCTCAGGTGGCCCGGGCCACCCTGGCCTATCCGGCAGCCCGGGACGAGGTCGGACGGCTGGCCCGCTGGATCGCCGGTAACAACGTGGACGTGGCATTCGTGGGCGCTCTCGAGGGCTTCGATGCTGCGGAGGGGGCTCTCAAGTTCGCCGAGATGATGCAGCACACCCGGGTGAAGTTCTACTCCGGGGCCTATGAGCAACACGGGCAGCGAGCCACCTACCTGCGAGAGCTCAGGACCAATCCCGGCACCCTGGTGATCCTGAACGTTCCCAACCTGGACACCACCATCGGAAGTTGGTCAGCCCAGCTCATCAGGGAGGACCTGCCTCGGTGTGGAAAGATCGCCGTGCTCTGTGCTCAGGAAGATGCCATGGAGCTGCGCGAGAGCGGCGCCGACTTCGTGATTCCCGCGCCGGAGGGAACCACGGGCTGTCTCTTCTCGGACATGCTGACCAAGATGATCTTGGCGAATATGCTGACGGAGGCAACCATCGAGGTCTCGAACGGAATCGCCGATCAGCTCTCGGGCTGGGGAAACCGCTTGCTCGACAGGGCGGAGGGCATGGACCCGGTTCCCGCCAGCCAGGTGGCGGTGGAGCTCAAGCGGCTGCGAAAGGACTTTGCCCGCCTCGATGACGGAGATCATCCGCGACGGGAACGGATCGAGGCATGCCTGGAGCTGGAGCGACAGGCCGTGTCGGGAATGGTGACGGAGGTGGAGCGGGAGGACAAGCTCGCCGAGCTCTACCGATCGGGCCGGCAGCTCAGCTCCGCGGCGGCGGAGTCTCGCCAGAGGGTGACGGAGTTGCTGCAGATTCTGACGGAGGAGGACCTGTCGGAGGAAGCGGAGGTCTTCGATCGCCTTCTGTGGGATCTGGTGCTGGAGCTGTCGGATCGGGGTCTGGCCATGCGCGTGGCCGACGAACGATTCCAGGATGACCCGGAGCGGGCCCGGACCGCCGTCCACTATCAAGGACTGGCGAAGATCCTGGGGGCCAATCCGATCAAGCCCGATAACATCGCCAAGTTCCAGCAGGGCTGGGGTATCGCCAGCTTTCTGCTGCCCCCGGGCCGGCGCCGGTCCCACGGCACCACGCTGCTGGCGCCGTCGTTGCTGGGGGACAGGGGATCATGGTTGGTGGACCCACCAGGTCTCCTTCGTGTCGGCTATCCGCCGGAGTCGGTGGAGCGATTGGAGCTGTTCAGTCTACTGGTGGACCCGGATCGAACAGAAGTCATGGAGGCCTCCTTTCTCGGCGACGGTCGCCCTGTCTTCACGGCTCGCAGCGGCGATCCCGTGACCCAGGCTTCCACGCTCCACGATCGGATTCGAGGTACTGGAGAGCCGGGTCTGGAGTTCGAGATGGAGGGGAACCGGATGCGGCTGGTGGCGCTTTCCCTGGACCCCTTCGGCGATCCGGATCAGCTGGTTCTGGTGGAGGGACGCCTCAAGAGCCTGTCCGACGAGGAGCAGGAGGCGATCATCTGGAACTCGGATCATCTGAAGCGGCGCCGGAGTCTGGTCCAGGGCTGGATATCCGGCCTGGGCAAGGATGTCCGGGATCAGATTGACGACAGGATCACGCCCGCCAAGCTGCTGGCCTTTGACGAGATCGGTCTCCGGGACAGGGTGGAAGGACTGGCCGCTCGAGCCGAACTGGCGGGCCAAATTCCCGGTGCCGCCGACTATGCCGCGTCGGGATTCGACCTTCTGGACGTCACCGTCGAGAACCTGGAGACCTTCAAGAACGTGCTCACCGCCATGCCGTCGGTTCGGGGCAGCGCCGTCTATCTGGTGAAGAAACGTTCCATTGAAGGCCGTCCTGAATTCATGAGTATTCAGGACACCGATTCCCTTCGTGGTGTCGCCGTGGGCCGGGGCAGCCGGTACGGCCAGTGGGGCAAACTGCTGGGTAACAAGCGGATCGCCGCAGCGGGACGTAAGCTGAAGATGGGTTACGGCGTCGACAACGCAGCGGTGGTGATCCTGCCGGCGGAGAACGCCCAGGGAACGGTCTTCAAGCTGCTTCTGGTGCATCCCGAAATCGAAGAGTCCCTGTCCGTGGAGGACCGGATCCGGACCCTGGGGGGAAAGTATCGCCTCATCGTCGATCACGCGAGCGAGTATATTGAATGGAACGATCGGCTGCTGGAGTCGGTCTCGATGGTGGATCTCCTGATGCTGAGTGATGAGGAGATCGCCAATGAACGAATCGTTCCGCTAGCTCGTCGAGCCGCCGATGCAAGCGGCAAGAAAGGTGTGTAACTGAGGCCTTCAAGACACGAGGAGGCATTTGAACATGGTCTTTGGAAAGCTCCCCTGGAAAGACATCGAAGATTACCTGGACAAGACCGTCGGCAAGACGTTCGACACCATTTTCTCCACCATGGATCGTCATGAGGACGAGGTGAAGGCGAAGATGGACGAGGACCTGGCCAAGAGCCGGGACCTGCTGGCAGACGAGATCATTTACGAGGCCAGCAAGAAGACGGCGATGATTGGCGGCGGAGCCGCGCTGCCCGATCTGCTTCCCCTGGGTGGCTGGCCCATGATGATCGCCAGCATCGGCACGGACTTCACACTCACCCTCCGGGAAGAGCTGTCCATGCTGAGCAAGCTTGCTTACCTCTACGGTAAGGAGAACAGCCGCGAGCTACGCCAGCGGGAAGCCATCGGCCTCCTGGCGGCGGTGAAGGCCAGCGAGGGCGAGTCGAAGGGCAGCGCCACCGCCGAGGTCTCGAAGCTCATGGCCATGATGGGGGCCAAACACGTGTCCCGCCGGATCATCGCCAACATCTTGAAGGAGATCGGCAAACGCTTCTACAAGCGAAAGC
>JAJFLN010000801.1 GCA_021772705.1 Candidatus Cloacimonadota bacterium
TCTGCCAATCGCCAGCACAGGCGTTCTACCCGGGTGATTTTCACCATGGGGGGCCCCTCCTCCGTTCGCCCCACTATGGTTGCCCCCATCATTAGTGGGGCGAACGGATCCGGAATAGGCCAGGGGACCCCCCACGGGACATGCACCCAGTTCTTCCCTCAACCGAGTGGTCGAGGCTCGTACCGTCCGGCCATTCGGGATAAGCTGTTCCTGGCGATGAAGGTCATCTTCGGACTCCATCTCGATGGTCCCACGGCTCCCGACGGGCTGGCCGACGGCGAAGCCCTGTCCGGCGAAGCGGCCGCCGGGCCGGATCAGCTGCTCTCGATTCTAGAGACCCGGTTGGGGCTTGCGGGAGTCTGGCAACCTGCTTCTGTCAGGCTCATGGAGTACCTGGCCCGGGTGGAGGCTGCCGCCGAAGCGGCCCCCCTCTCATGCTCCGCCTCGCTACGGACGGACCCGCTGGGTACGGCGGCGTTGCTCCTCCGGTGGCGGGACGAACTGATGACCTGTGGCTGGAACGGGGCCACCGAGCTCTCGTCGTCCCGGAGGCTGAAGGACCTCTCGGCCGTGGAGCGAGTCGCCATGGCCAGCGATCTGCCCCTCGCTCCGGGGCGTCCCGAGAGAATGAGGGCTGTCATCCATGCTCTCGGCAGCCGCCACGCCGGTATCCAGGTCCTGAGTCTGGTGGACCTCCTGGACAATCTGCCTCCCGCCTGGACGGAGGTCGTGTCCGCTCTGGACGCACAGGGCACGGAGCTGGAAGGGCTGCCGGAACCCCCCGGTGCCGACGAGGGCAACCTGCGTCTACTTCAAGGCCGTGAGCTTCCCGGATCAGTTTCCCCGCCGAGTGAGGCGGATCTCTCGGTGGTCTTTCTCGAGGCCGAGTCGGACTCCGAGGCGGCGGCGGCCCTGGCTCTTCATCTCGAGGAGCCTGATCTGCAGACTCTGATCCTCGCGCCCGACGGCGACGATACTCTGGTCCGGGCATGCCGGAGCCGGGGCATCGCCATGCCGTCAGCCCGGATCAGATCCCCCTTCAGACCGGCGTTGCAGGTCCTCCCCCTGGCTGTCGCCCTGAGATGGGCACCTCTGGACCCTCACGGATTGCACCAGTTCCTGTCCCTGAACGTCAGCCCTCTTCCTATCCGGGTGGCCCGGAAACTGGCGCCTGTCGTGGCGGGCTGGCCTGGGCTGGCGGGGCCGAACTGGAACCGGGCCATCGCCGAGCTGAAGGAGACCTTTCCCAGTCCCGAGGACGAGAAGCAGCTCGCCGGGGCGCCAGCAGAGCATCGGAACCTGGACTGGCTGCTGAAGACGTGGCTCGATCCGGACCGAGTCGACCCGGATCGGGGCATGAACAGGGGGGACCTCCGGACCATCTGCGGCGAGGTGGCTCGCTGGGCCAAGGTCAGACAGGTGGCCTCCCTGAGCCGGGGTGAGCCGACGGGCGGGACGTTCGGCGCCGTCGTTGGCCACGCTTCCACCCTGCAGGAGATGCTTGATCTGTCCCGTCGTGACTGTGTGAATCGCCAGCTCTGGGAGTCCATGCTCGACCGTGCTCTCGGAGAAGGCGAGGCGCTTCAGGAGGCACGAGCTGAGCTTGAATCGGTCCCCATGATCCTCCACCCAGGGGCCCTGATCGGCCCTGTCGAGAGACTGGTCTGGTGGGACTTCACCGATGCCGGAGCCCTGGCGCCCTCCATGTCGCCCTGGACTCCAGCCGAGCGGGCCGAGCTGACGGGTCTGGGCCTGGAGCTGCCCCATTCGCAGCTTCAGTACAGGCAGCTCGCCGATGCAACCCGGCGGGCGATCCAGGCGACCGGCCGGCAGCTGGTCCTGGTCAGGCCGGCTCTGCGACGGGGCAAGAAGACCCAGCCCCATCCCGAAGAGGCCTGCATCGTGGCTCGCCTGGAGAAGGGGAACCCGGTCCCGCACCTCGCCGCCGCCAGCCAGACCCTTCACGGGGCCGATGCTAAAGACGAAGCCCTCCTGGAGAAGGTAAATTCCCGGAATCCGCCTCGCCGCAGGCGGTGGTGGCACCTGGACTCCGGAGTGAGGCTGATGTCCGATCAGTCCCGGAGCTATTCTGCTCTCGAGTCCTGCGTCCGTTGTCCTGCCGACTTCGTCCTCGACAGGATCGCCGGCATCCGGGAAGGTGCCCTGCAGCCCGTGACTTCTCTCAGTCGCTTGCTGGGCAATGTCTCCCATCGACTCCTGCAGGAGTGTTTACAGGAGGAGGAGTTCCTCACGTCGGGCCACGAAGAAGGATGGATCGAGGCCTGGCTCGGCTCCCGGATCACACCGGTGCTGCAACAGGAGGGAGCCCTCCTCCTGATGGATCGTTACCGGGGACAGCGGCATGGGCTGGAGACCAGCGTCGCTCGGGCCGGTCGCTTGCTGGCCAGGGAGATGCGTGCCGGAGGCTGGAGGCTGGTGAGGCTTCCCGGCAAGGGAGGACAGCTCGGCTGCGAGGTCCGGCTGGAAGGGACACTGGATGGCCTTCCGGTCCACGGCAATCTGGACCTCTTCTTCGAGCGGGATGGCGGGGAGCATGCCGTGGTGGATATGAAGTGGCGAGCCCGCAAGGACACCGGTGACATTCCACTCCAGCTCCTCGTCTACGGTCAGCTCGCCCGTCTCCAGGCCGGCCAGTGGCCCAGGCTGGCGTTGCTGTTCATTCAGGAAGGCAGATTCCAGCCCGATCTCCCCCTCTCGTCTGCCCGGCCCGCTGGAGGCTGGGACGATGGGCGATGCGGGGAGGAACTGGCAGAGTGTGCCGCCACGATTCACTGGCGGCAATCCCTCCTGGCGGAGGGCTGGATCGAGTCGCCCGTCCCCGGAACCGATCCCGACATCATCAGCCATCATCCTTCGAAGAGAAAGCGAGCTCGTCCGGCCAACATCCCCATGCCCGGGGAGGAGCACCGGATCCCCCCGGAGGCTCGGCCTGTAGAGACCCTGTATCCCTATCCGAACTTCGTCACCCTGATGGGATGGGCCGACGGGGGCCAGGACTCCGGCGAGGAATGAAGAACGTCCGACTCATCAGCGCCGGCGCCGGCAGTGGCAAGACCCACCGCGTCGTCGACGAGCTGCAGAACCGGCTGCTCGCTCCTCGGGAAGAGGACCGGATCGATCCCTCCGCGGTGCTGGTCACCACCTTCACGAGGGAGGCCGCCGCCGAGCTGCGGGATCGGTTGAGGCGTCGACTGTTCCAGGCCGACGAGCAGCTGGCCAGGCGACTCGACGAGGCGTTGATTGGAACCACTCACTCGGTCTGCGGCGAGCTTCTGAGGCAGTTCGCCTTTCAAGCGGGTCATGCGGCCCAGACGGAAGTCCTGGACGAGGATGACGCCGAGCGGGCATTCCAGGAAGCACTCGGTTCCTGTCTCGATCCCCCCACCCTGAGCCGGCTGATCGAGGCCGAAGTCCGTCTGGGCCTCAAAACCGCCGAAGCTGGCCGGATGGAACCCAGGTCCTCGGCCCAGTCCTGGCGAAAGATCCTTCAAAGGATTGCGGAGGCCACCAGAGAGAACGGCATGTCTCCCGATTCCCTTCAGGCCCAGGCTGCCCGGAGCATCGAGCAGCTCCGAAGCTGGCTCGGCGCCGGCGGTGACGGCGCCGCTCTGGACGCGGCGCTGGAGGAGGAGCTGAGCGCCGCGGTCGCGTCCTTCCGGGCCCTCGGAGACACTCCTGCCAATACCCAGAATTGCCTCCGGGAGCTGGAGGCCGAGGCTGGCAGGTTGAACTCTCCGCCTCTACCCTGGAGCAGCTGGGTCCGGCTGTCCCGGATGGACAAGGTGAAGAAGCCCGCTGTCGCTCATGAGCCGCTCCTGGCGGGGGTGATGGCGGCCGCCTCTCGATACGTCGATCATCCGCGGCTCCTCTCGGACCTGTCGGGATATCTGACCACCCTCTTCGAGTTGGCAGGCAGGGCGACGGGACGGTTCCAGGAATGGAAGCTCCAGCATCGCTTCGTCGATTTTGCCGACCAGCAATCTCAGGTCCTCAAGCTCCTGGAGAACCGGGAGGTGGTCCGGCAGATCCGCGAGCGCATACAGCTGATTGTGGTCGACGAGTTCCAGGACACGAATCCGCTGCAGCTTGCCCTCTTCTTGAAGCTGTCCAGCCTGGCCGAAGAGTCGATCTGGGTGGGGGACCCGAAGCAGGCCATTTACGGCTTCCGAGGTACTGACCCGTCCCTGATGCGGGCTGTGATCGACAGGTTGCCGCCCGCCGAGGAGCGCGACATTCTGCGCACCTCCTATCGGTCTCGACAGCCTCTGGTGGACCTGGTGTCGGACCTGTTCGTGCCCGTCTTCGCCGAGGAGCTGGAGGAGCAGCGAGTCCGCCTCAATCCCAATCGGACCGAGGAGGACGATCGAGTGCTGGGACCTCCGCTGCGCCACTGGCTGGTGACGGGGGCGACGTCGGCGGCGAGTGCGGCCTATTCCATGGCCAAGGGCATCCGGGGGCTCCTGGGCCTGTCAGACGCCCCTCCGGTCCAGATCAGGGACTCCGAGACCGGCGAGGTCCGGAACGCCATTCCATCGGACATCGCCGTGCTCTGCGCCCAGTGGAGCCGGGCCGAGCTCGTCGCCGATGCGCTGGAGCAGATGGGCATCCGGGCCGGTGTGCCCAGGTACGGTCTCATGGAGACGCCGGAGGCGAGCCTTGTTCTGGCTGCAATGCGTCGATTCGTGGACCCAGGGGATTCTCTGGCCACGGCGACCCTGGTCGCCCTCGCTTCTCATGATCGGGAGCCGGAACTCTGGTTGCGGGAGCGGCTTGCCTTTCTCCAGACCGGTCAGAGCCCAGGCAGCTGGAGGGAGGGAGAGCCCCTCGTCCAGGTGGTCGACGGGCTTCGGGCTCTCGACGCCGTCCTCTCTCCTTCGGAGGTTCTGGACCGAATGCTGGACGGGACCGATGCCCGTCGCCGGGTGATGGCCTGGGGAAGTCACGCCATCCGGCAGGGAAATCTGGAGGCCCTCAGGAGTCTCGCGGAGGACTACGAGGCGAGCTGCAAGAGACTCAGGTCCGGGGCGACCGTCGCCGGGTTGATTCACTGGATGGAGGCTGTCAGAGGGACCGAGATGGACGCCAACCGGCAGCGGGCCGGACTGGGTCCCGATGCGGTGACTCTGATGAGCATCCACGGCTCCAAGGGACGGGAGTGGCCCATCGTCATCCTGGGACAGCTGGACAGGAAGGATGATTTCCGGCTCTGGGACCTGAGGACCCACTCTCCGGAGGGGGATCTGGACATCGACGCCCCCCTCAGGGGGCGCTGGATTCGCTACTGGCCTTGGCCCTTCGGTGCCATGCAGATCGCCGATCAGGTCGAGGCTCGGCTGGACGATCACTTCCCTCTGCAGGAGCAGTGGCGGCGAGAGTTCCGCGGTGAACGGGCCCGGCTGCTCTACGTCGCCATGACCCGGGCACGGGACCTGCTGGTGGTGCCGGCCTGGGCCAAGAAGGGGAGTCTGCGCTCCTCTCCAGAAGAGTGGACCCGGGAGGTCTTGGGGCCGGCTCTGGAGCTGCCCCAGGAGGCGGGAACGGTGGACTGGAGCCCCGGGGCTGGTTCGAGTTCACTGCCCGTTCTGACGGAGATCCTGGATGCGGCGAAAGTGGAGGCCTCACCCAGTGGAGAGGTCTTCGGCTTTCCGCCCCACGAGGCCGGCGAGCCGCGACGGCCCGCTGCGCTGCCTGCCACGGCCCTGTTGCCTCCTCCGGCCATGGACGTCCGGTTCCTGGAGCCCATGACGACCGGCGCCAGCCTGATCCTGAGAGGCGATCCCCGGCCCGACGTGTTCGGCACGGCAGTCCACCTGTTCCTTGGCGCCGATGATCGGGGGGCCGGCGAATCGGAGCGGCGAGCCATGGCCCGCCGTGTCCTGGCCAATCATCGCCTCGAGCCTGACTGCCTCGAAGTCGACGACCTGTTGAGAACCAGCGAGGCCCTGGGGCGGAAACTGCAGGAACTACACGGCCCGGTCCGGCAAGAGTGCGTCGAGTGGCCCGTTCGAATTCGGGTCGATGGGATACTCGTGTCGGGTCAGATCGACCTGGCACTGGACACGGACTCCGGCTGGGTCCTGGTGGACCACAAGACGACCCGTAGCAATCCGGCCGAGTGGGCCGATCGCTGCCGGACCTACGTTCCTCAGCTCTCGGTCTACGCCCTGGCCCTGATCCGGGCCACCGGCCGCCCCCTGGCGGCGGCCTACATCCATCTGCCCCTGGGGGGAGCGCTGCTGCCCCTGGAGCTGCCCGATGAATCCGGGCTGGTCAGGTGGGTTCAGGATTCCCTGTCCTGTTCGCCCGCTGGAATCTGAACGATTTTCGCTCGAAATCGGAAGCCATTCGTAGTATTATGGTCCCTTCCAGTTTCGATCAAGCGCAGCCCCGTAGCTCAACTGGTAGAGCGTCCGGCTCTGGACCGGAAGGTCTCAGGTTCGAACCCTGACGGGGCTGCCACCTCTCTCCCGGGCCACCTGTCTCCCGCCCCTGATCCAGAGACCAGAGAGCCAGTACCAAGCCCTAGCTCGTTTCCGTCCGGAAACCCGTTCGCCCCACTATGGATGCCCGCATCCAGGACGACTGAATGGCCGGGTCTTCCTGCCCCGTTCGTCCTACTATGGATGCCCGCATCCAAGACGACTGAATGGCCGAGTTTTCCCGATCCGTTCGTCCTGAGCCTGTCGAAGCATGTCCTGAGCCACGCCGAAGGGGATGCCCGGAACGGGCGGCCATATCGTCTGAGCCTGTCGAAGCATGTCCTGAGCTACGCCGAAGGGGATGAATGGAGCGGGCGGCCATATCGTCTGACCCTTCGGCAAGCTCAGGAGAGGGGCCGGTCCGCGAAACGACGCTCTGTGCCTCG
>JAJFLN010000802.1 GCA_021772705.1 Candidatus Cloacimonadota bacterium
TCCGCCTCGCAAGCGAGGCGGACGACGTCGGCCTCTGCTCCACCGTACCTCGAGCGCTTCTGCCTGCACAGGGTCTGCAGGAGAGGCCGATCAACTTCCCCAGCAGGTCTCGATGCGTTCTCCGTCCAATTCGGCCTAACAGAAGGAATGCAGCCGACGATCTCATCTGTCACGCCGGCTGCTGCCGCAGCCGACGCGCCAGACCGGGCCGACACCTCCGCTTCGCTCCGGCATCGACCCTTGACCTCGCAGCTGATTCCTGACGTTATCGACCTTGCTACCTGGGGTGTGCATCTACAAGTTTGTATAGCCCAAAACCAGCCTGGCCCCGGCCCACTTCGTGGCCGGGCCCAGGATCGCCGCGCCTCAGTTGCGTGTTGCCCGAGACATCGTCGCCAATTTGCAGCGAAGGATCGGCCCCGAGAGCGCAGACCGGCCAGCACGAAGCCTTTGACAGCAGGTATGGTGAGAGGACTCTACGACTGGCACAGTTGCCGATCCTCCTTCTCTGAAAGCCAACTTGAATGAATGGTCTTCTGGACTGGTGGGCTCCCTGTGCGCTTCTCGACACGATGCTGCTTCGCAGCATCGAGCTCGGCGCCTCGAACTCAGGGTCGCGACAGCGGTCTCCCTGAGATGCTTCACATGCTGAGGCACGCGATCTGCATCACAATCGGAGACCAGCTTGCACTCCACTAATCGCCCCCGTTGATCCAAGAAGCAGCCTTGACGCCGCTTTCCGTCCGCATGAGCGTCCCTGGTCTGCTCACTTGGCACGAGGATCCCTGCCCTTCACCAGGTTGTAGGCCTCGTGCGGCCAAACCTGAGAGCCAGAGTCATTCATGGCGTGCTGAATGTCCTCAACAGATTCCGGAGCGAGCTCGCCCAAGAACACGGCTCTCGCTTGAGGTACGCGATTTAGGCTCTCCATAGTGTCCCGGATCATTGCCTTCACGCTGAAGGTACCAATCGGCTGATCCAGCCCCCAGAGGGCTTCGGCCAAGTCTGCATCCAATTCCATCAGATCGCGCAGTCGGCTAGTCAAGTCGGCAGGGGTGAAGCCCAGGTCATCCAAGCACCGAAACAGCGCCAGCGATTCCAGCCGAACTCTCTCCAGCCTCCGGCGTAGATCCCTGGGTACCTGGGGATGAACTTCGACAGTGTTGGGCCTCGGGCTGGTGACGGGCGGCATCTCCACGGTCACGTTCCACGCTAGACTCTGTCGCAGTTGGTCAGATGCAAGTATGTGTGGGTCAGGCTGGGCCTTGCTCAGGCAGCACTTCTTGAACTTTCTGCCACTTCCGCAAGGGCACGCGTCATTGCGTCCAGGCTTCTGAATCCTGACCGGCGCGGACACGTGGGGGACCATGAACTCGTCCCCGCTGAGGGGGCTTTCGTGGAGCTCGTCAAGGGACTCCAGATCAGGCGGGCTGTGAGCCGCCTTCCAGTCACGTCTGTACTCCTCAACGAACGACAGCTCAGGAGCCGGTCTTCGGGGCGAACGAAGTTCCAGGTCAGACTCTGGTAGGTCAATCCAGAACTTGTCCACCACACCTGCGTCGATTGATGCCTCGACAGCTGAACGGCCTGGTGAATATTTGAGCGCGACCAACGATTGGACCAAAGTGACAGCCAGGCCCCTGTCCTCATCGTCGATAGAGTCGACCCTCGCTATGATCGTCTCCAGCGCCCTTCGGCACAGTTCGGCCAGCGAGTCGAGTGCCTCCTGATTCCCATGTGCCAGATCCACGTAGAGCTCCACAGCAACGGCCCGCCGGTAGCCCTCGATCCCTTCATCCAGGATGATTGCCGCCACATCGCCCAGAGGTACACCGCCGATCCTGCGGAGCACATTCTCAAGCGCATGAACATCGTCCTCTTCACCATGGCGAAGGAGTAGGAGAAGGTCCGGAACCGCCTCTGTCGCCCTCAGATCTCCGAGTAGCCCTGCGGCTATGTCGGCGACGTCGTCTTCGTCGGGCTCGTCCGCACACCGCCGAACGAGTTCTCGAAGCGGCCCGACGGCTTCTAGGCCCAAATCGCGAATGGCCTCTACGACGTCAGGATCGGGCCAATCCTCACAGTCCTCCAGGCGACCCATCAGATCTCCAATATCCAGATTCACCAGAGACTCCACATTCATCGCAGCAAGATCCTACATTCAACCGACCAGATATGAAAGGGCCAAACTCCCGAGTCAGACGCCCGGCTACCGTACCCAGTCCAACGGTCGCACATGGCGTTCAATGGATCCGATGGGGAGCCGTCCGCTCTCCCAGTCCCGAGGAGTGGTCTCAACAGACCGGCCTCTGACCCTTCCTCAATCGGGCTGGCCGCAACTGCTCCCGCACGATCCCGGGAGGCGGCATCTGTGACCGGTTAGGTCATGGCCGGGTCCGCGACAACCGGCGTGGGGACCAGGGTTCCATGGGTTTCGGCGACTACCGCAAACATGTTGTTCCGCAGATTGGGGTCGCAGACATGCTTACAGTAGGAAGGAACCTGCATCGTTGCGGCTATCTGCGGTACGGAAGCCGCGCCCTGTCGGAGATGTCCTGTTCATGCGTAGTTTCGCCTTAACCGGTCACAGATGCGGGAGGCGGCAGTCTGACCCCTATCGCCGCTAGTAACAGCAAGCCGCATACTTGCCAGCATCTATGGCCCATGGCACCTCGAGACGTCGCCGAGTTCCTCGGCGACGACCTCGGTGGCAACTCCAACTGCCCTCGCGCATCCGTGTCCGGCTAAGACATGGCCATGCGTGCGAGTCCTTCCCACCAAACCACGTTGTCATGCCATTCCGACGAACCAAAAAACGTGCTCACATGTGACTTCATATGGAATTCAGTAGGCGTCAAGAGCAAGTGGAAGCGAAGTCATGGCCCCGTCATACCGACGAAGAATAGGCATCACCGTGGGCAGAGATGACTTAACCGGTCACCGATGCGCCCTCGCGCCCGTCAAGCGTCTCCCCAATACTCGGCGCCCAGCTCCGATGAGTCGCGACCACGTCCCGCCGATCAGGAGAACCGTGAAACTGTGATGAGGATGTCGCCGTGATGTGGCTAGAAATCTTCGACGCCGGTCCCTTCGGGCCGGCTCGCGCGGCCTTCGGCCGCCTTCAACGTGGTGTCTGTCGCTGGTAGCCGGAACTGAACGCTCACAGGAACTGTGGCGACCACTTCAAGTGGCTGCGAGCTACTCCGACGACGCAAGTCGATAACAGAAGAATGCAGCAGACGATCTCATCTGTCACTCGACCTGCTGACGCAGGTCTCGCGCCAGACCGGGGCGACACCTCCGCTTCGCTCCGGCATCACCCCTTGACCTCGCAGCTGATTCTAGACGTTATACGTCGCTACCCGACTTCCCAGCACCTGCCACACGTAAGTCCTATCCCGCAATCTGGCTCGAATCCCTGCGACCTAAGACCTCCACAATCTCTACACACGGCATGCTAACAACTTGGACACCCGCCGGTAGAGCCAACGAAAGTGGCAAGGCGTTATCTACGGTCGTCTTCACAACGACTAGCGCCCCAGGCTTCTTGCCCTTTGCCGCCTTATGCAAGAGCCGGGCAGCTTCTACGACTGTCTCATCTGACCTTTGAACCCTAATCATAACGGGCCGCCCCTCCACCTCCTCCTTCAAGAGTGCGTCAATGCCTCGATTTCGCTGAACAACGCTATACTGCAAGCCCTGCAATGCGTTTGACACCATCGAGTCCGAATTCCGATATGCCTCTCGCCCTACCTCCATCAGCTTGGAGCGTGACACTGTCCCCTCTCGAAGACGCTTCTCAGACAACTCTACCGCCTGCGCCGACACATCTATGCCGACAGCATTCCTGCCAAGTCCAGCTGCGGCAACAAGGGTAGTCCCGCTACCGCAAAACGGATCGACAATCCAATCGTCTTCGTTGCTGCAAAGCCTGACTATACGTTGAAGCAGGCCTACAGGCTTCTGAGTTGGGTACCCTGTCCGTTCCTTCGCTTTCG
>JAJFLN010000803.1 GCA_021772705.1 Candidatus Cloacimonadota bacterium
CGAGGCACAGAGCGTCGTTTCGCGGACCGGCCCCTCGACAAGCTCGGGCCGAACGGGGCAAGAAGACCCGGCCATTCAGTCGTCGTGGAGGCAGGCGTCCATAGTGGGCCGAACGGGGAAGGGCATGTGAACCTGTCAGTCGGGCCACTAGTGTTGCTCTGGGGAAGGAGACCCGGAAGAGGCGAATCCAGGATCTCTCGGGAGCCTCACGGGGAGTTCGACCTGTGGTGAACGCGTGGCACCTGGGGGATCAGGGCGAGGAAAACGCCGCCGATCTCCTTTCGGCCTTCGAGCTGGGGGAAGGACTTCAGGTTGTGTTCCTTCTCGCCGCCGATGCCCGGGTGTTGGCGGAGGTTCGTGAGCGGCTGAGCTGTATCGCCTCCGTCTGTCGTGAGATTGAACCCTCCGGTGGAATCGACGGTCTGCTGGAGGAGGCCGGCCGGGGTCCGGGCCGATCCGATAGGCGTCCCCTGTTGTGGCTTCAGTCGAAGAAGTTCGATGTTGAGCTCTGGCGTCTGTCCCTGGCGAACTACGCCTTCACCGAACGATTCCTCGGCGTCGCCCGAGGCTGGCGCGAGGAGCGGCCGTGGCGGACCGACGTGAGGGAGATCGACGGCCTGCCCGTCGGTGTACTGCAGCTCAACTCGGCCTGGGCCTCCGGGTCCGATGGAGATCGGGGAAACTTGCTGGTCGGCGATGTTCAGGTTCGGGAAGCCCTCGAGGAGATCTCCGATGCCTTTGTGAAGGTGGCCCTTCTCCATCACCCTCTCACGGACCTCCGGGACTGTGACCACGGAGTGGCGGACGTGTTGCAGGCCAAGGGTGGGGCAGACTTCGTCCTCCGGGGGCATCTCCATCGCAGCCGTCCCGAGCTGGTCCTGTCGCCGGACCGGCAGGTGGCCCATCTGGCCTGCGGCGCCGTCTACGTCCGGGAGACCGAGTATCCGAAGGCGTGCATGGCTGTCGAGGCGGATCTGGGAGACCGTGAGGCCCGGGTCCACCTGTTCCGGTACAGCCCGGAGGGCCGGGGATTCTGGGCGCCGGACTCGATGGCATTCGAGGAGGCCCAGAAAGGTGTCTGGAGCTTCCCGCTTCCGCCGTCGCTCCAGCTGGATCGGCGGGACCCTGACGCCACGGAGGGTGCCGGAGAGGATCCGGGCCGCCGTGGGCCGGAGGAGAAGAGTCCGCCGTCGATCAATCTCGCTGCCCGTTACCGGGCGGCTTGTTCGGCCGTATTCGGGTCCGCCCGTTTCATCGGGCTGGCCGATCACAGTCCCCGTCCCAGTGTCCGGATACCCGATCTGTTCGTGCCTCTTCATTTCAAGGCTCATGGAAGGGTCCCGGAGAGCGACGACGGAGACGACCGGATATCACTCTCCGATCTGGTTCAAGGTCTTCTGCGCGGCAGCCCGGGCGCGACAAAGCTGGGGGCTGGATGGGAGTCCGGGGCGTGCCTGGCTGGGGACGAACACGGAGCGCCGGCAAGGAAGCCGTCGCCCGGCGGGTTCGCAGAGGACGGTGTATCGCCGCGAAGCCGCTTCGTCATCCTTGGCGATCCTGGTTCGGGGAAGAGCACCCTCTGCCGTTACCTGGCGATCCTGCTTACCGGAGAGCTGCGGCTCGACGGAGTCGAGGTTAGCGAGTCCGCCGTTCCCCTGCTGGTTCCCTTCCGGGAGTACGTCATTCGGCGCCGGGATGACGCCGGTCTAGGTCTGATCGAGTTCCTGCGGGAGCAGGCACGGGTCACCCTGTCGTTGCGGCTTCCGGCCGGATTCTTCGAGGGCCTGCTTGCCTCCGGGAACGGGATGCTGTTGCTGGACGGGCTGGACGAGGTGGGGCTGCCGGAAGACCGGGCCGCTGTGCGAGACGAGGTCGAGGGTCTTTGCCAGACCTACCCCAAGGCGCAGGTGCTGGTCACGAGCCGCATCGCTGGATACGACGATGCTCCTCTGGTGGCGAACCGCGCTTCCGGTGGAGTCGTCACCTGCCGGCTCGATCCTTTCGACGATCGGGAGCTCGAAGACTTCGTGAATCGCTGGTATCAGGTGCAGGAGAGCGATGTGGAGGAACGGGATCGGGGAGTGGCCGGGTTGATAGGGGCTTTTCAGGCCGAACCGAGAGTCCGGGAGCTGGCCAGGAACCCGCTGCTGGCGACGCTGATCGGTCTGATCCATCGGCTCGAAGCCCGCTTGCCCGGTGAACGGGCCAAGCTCTATGAACTCTGCATCAAGACCCTGATCGAGACCTGGCCGGCGTCCCGGCGCCGGGAGTTCCGGGAGCTAGACGCCGGCCTGCAGCGGGTCTATCTGGAGTATCTCGCTTTCGAGATGCAGGCGGAGCGGAGTGAGAGACGCCAAGGTGATGGATCCGAGATCCTGATTTCCCGTTCCGATCTGACGGCCCGGCTGGTGGCGATCATGCGGCGCCGGGACCGGTCCGGCGAGGATGAAGCGGCGACTCGAGGGCTGGCCGAGAGATGGGTCCGACACCTGGAGCAGGAGACGGGGGTCCTGGTGGAGCAGCGGACCGGGTACTTCGGGTTTTATCACCTGTCATTTCTCGAGTACCTGGCAGCACGAGGCCTGGAGCGACAGGCCGGGACTCGATGGAAGGATCTGCTCGCCGATCCCCCTCCGTCCGACTGGCTGCCTCGGGCTCACTGGCACCTCTGCTGGCTGCTGCACGATCAGGCCGAGCCGGTTCATCGCAGGGGCCTGAAAGCTGCTATGGCCGAAGGCGTCGCCAATATCGAGAGAGCCTGCCTGGCCAAGGCGATGCGCGAACGGTTGGAACCGCTGGGTCTGCTGGACATCGACACGCCGTAGCCGCCGCGGAACTGCCGGCCCGGCATCGAGCCGGAGGTGAGGCCGCCAGAGGCCCTCGGCAGGATTAGTCAGGACGAGCGGATCGGGAAAGCTCGGCCATTCAGTCCTCCAGGATTTCATGCCGAAGGACCGCACCGTTGGTGTATGCCGGACATGTAGAGAATTGGCGTTCCGACTCCGAGAACCGGCAAACCCCGTGGTCCCCCGGAGTCCCGCACGCTCCACGTGAGCTTATCCGGCAGGCGCAGCAGGCAAACTTGAGGATCACGGAGATCACAGAGCCCTTGAAGAAAGCGGCTCGAACCGTCCCCAAAGAAACCTCTGTGACCTCCGCGCCCTCTGAGAGCTCCGTGTAACTTCCCCCATCCTCGCAGCACGGTCACCCCTGGGCGACATGCACCCTGCCTCCCCCTTCCACCATGGACTGGAAGGCCTCGGGGTTGTAGGCTACGTTTCACCCGTTCCTTCCGGGCCAGGCAGGCGATCTCTCTCCTTTAGCGGGAGTCCTGGCCCGATCGGGCTCTCAGACATCCATGGACGATCCGAAACCCGCAACCATTCAGCCCAGAAGCTGCAGGATTCTGATCGTCGATGATGAGGAGCCGAATCGGGACGTGCTCCAGGAGCTGGTCGGCTTGGCGGGGCACGAGATCGATCTGACAACCGATGGCGCCGAGGCCCTGGAGAAGGTCAAGAGCTTCAGACCCGATTTGGTGCTCCTCGACGTGACCATGCCCCGCATGGATGGATTCGAGGTCTGCCGCCGGTTGAATCGCGACCCCGAGACCGCGTCGATCCCGGTCTTGCTCGTCACAGCCCTGACGGAACGGCAGGATCGGCTCGAGGTCCGTGAGGACTGACGGCCCGGGCAGGCCGGTGAACCCGGGAGCCACTCCATGATTCGACTCGAAGGTCTAACGAAGCGATTCGGTCACAGGACGGCCGTCGAGGATCTGGATTTCCAGGTCCAGAAGGGCGAGATATTCGCCTATCTCGGGCCGAACGGGGCGGGCAAGACCACGACGCAGCGGCTCCTGATGGGGCTCCTGAAACCGACAGCCGGCAAGGGGTCCGTCGGCGGCCACGACATTGTGCAGGACTCCCTGCAGGTCCGTCAGATCACCGGGTTCATGCCCGATACGCCCTTTCTCTACGAGTTCATGACCGCCCGGGACTTCCTCGCCTTCGTGGCCCAGGTCCACGAGAGATCCGCAGCCGAGTGCCTGTCCCGGATCAGCGATCTTCTGGATCAATTCGAGTTGACCGAACGCCTCGATACGCGGCTCTCGAACTTCTCCTACGGCATGTCCAAGAAGATCAGCCTGGCGGCCCTGCTGTCCGTCGAACCCAGGGTCCTGCTCCTGGATGAACCGACGACGGGCATGGACCCGCGCAGCGTCAAGACCATGAAGAACGTCATTCGGGATCTGGCCAGTCGAGGCGTCACCATCATGCTCTCCACCCACACCCTCTCCGTGGCCGAAGAGCTTTGTGACCGTGTGGCCATTCTGAGCCACGGCAAGGTCATCGCCCTGGGCACGCCAGGACAGCTGCTGGCGAAGGTGCGTTCCGGGACCGGCGACCTGGAGTCCGTCTTCCTCGAACTGACGGAGCAGCAACCAGAGGCCGAAGTAGCCCCCCCCGAGAGGGAACCGCCGCGGGAAGAGCCGGCGTTTCCAGCGACGGAAGACGGCCCCTCCGAGAGGGTGCCTACACAGGATGAGCCGGCGTCTCAGGTCCAGGTCGTCAGCTCTCCGGCCGCCTCCGAGACCAGCGACTCCCCCGAACCTCCCGGGCCTGTGCTCCCCCGGCGAACGGGCCTGCCTGCCAGGAGACGGTTCAGCCCGCCCAGTTCAATCCTGACGACAAGGGCGGGGGCAAAGATCGCTCGATTCGCCGGGCCCGGGCGAGGCAGGATTTCCGAGGGCCGATCCCGACGGCGACGTGGCTGCTGTGCCGGCCGGATGATTCGGACGGGACCCATGGGGGGCCGCCGGTGTTCTTGACGTCCCCGGCGGGAGTCCGGGAGGGGGTGGCTTGAGTCTCCTGAGGCTCTCGGCGATCAGGGTCGCCGATGCCTGGGCCCAGGTTGTCTTTGGCAGCCGTCCATGGGTCCTGGCGCTCTACAGCGTCTTCCTGCCTCTGCTCTGGTTAGGCTGTCGCAGAGTGGGCCCCGCCATCTACCAAGGTCTGGACGTCTATGACGGCGGTCGCCTCGCCTTGCTGGCGGCATCGGTGGCGCCCTGTCTCTGGATCGGGCTCTTCTCCGCCCGTCTCTATGCCATGCCTAGCCGGTCCGAGAGCTGGTTCACCCACGATTTCCAGTTCTTGATGACCCTCCCTCTGCCAATTCACAGAGTTCTCTTCTCCACTGCAGCAGTCTGGACCTTCGGAGATTTGCCTCTCGCCGCCAGCGTCTACGCCCTCCTCTCGGCCTTCATGATCGCTGTGGGCGCCCGAGGCGCCTTGGCCGTCACGTTCGTGGTCCTCTTCTTCTGGATGGTTCTGGTCGCATTCATCTTCCTCGGCCTGGGCCGGCTCGCCTATCACCGCCAGAGTCCCGTCAGCCGCCGCATCTTCTTGGTTCTCTGTCTCCTGTTGTCCCTGGCTGTACTGAGCGGGGGCAGACAGACCCTCCCCGAGCCGGACTCTCCCGAGCTGGCTCTGGTGTGGGAGCTCCGCCCTCTGCCCGAGCCGGAAGCGATCGGTCTGCTCGAGCGCAGCGTGGAGGGCCTGGAGCCCGTGCTTCAGACCTACCGGCAGGTGGCCTTCTTGGCCAGCTACTTCCCTCCCTATCACCTGTATCGGGCCGCCTCGGCCGTGGCGGACGGCGACAGGGACGGCTGGATTCAGCTGCTCCGGATCGCTCTGGTTCTGCTCATCCTGACCGTGGCTCCCCTGATTCTGGCGGAGTCCCTCTGCCTGTCTGACAGTCTGGCCCTGGTTCACCCTGGGGAGGAGGAGGAGAGCTCCTCGGATTCTGTTGATCTCCGAGGGAGCCGGCGGCAGTGGTTGACGGGGCTCGACGCAAAGGAGGCCGCTCTCTGGAAGCGCTTCTGGGTGGGGCCCGCCGCTCTCGCCGCAGCGACGTCCTACATGACCTGGTACCTCCTGACCTCCGGATACACCGTGCTGTCCGCGGCCAAGATGCTGGGGCTGGCAACCTGGATGGTCGGCTCCATGGCCGGAGACAGCCTGGGCTGGGAACGGCGTGGACTCGTTCTCTGCCAGACACTGCCTCTGTCGTCGGTGGACATCTTGAGCGCCAAGGCCCGGTGGGCCGCCCTGATCGGAGTCGCCACTCTGGTGGTCCCCTTCGCCTCAGTCTGCATCTTCGCCGATGCCGAGCCATTCACGGAGCTGATCCGGGGGGTCTTGATCCTCACATTCCTTGTCTTCGTGGCTGCCCATGCCGGTGTCTCCCTTGGGGCCTTGCTCAGGGACATGTCCGGCAGCGGTTCCGCCGCCATGGGACCTCTCCTTGGCGCCCTGCTCTGGCTGGGTCTCTGCGCGGCCATGGTGGCTCAGGTCTTCTTCACCACTGGCTACGCCATCTTCAGTGGCCTCTTCTTCGATCTGTTGCTCGTGGGCGCCCTCTGGCAGCGGGCATGCGTCGCCCTCAAGTACCAGCATGACACGGAGGAGACACGCCGGGCCGAGACCACCTTCGCCGACGCCGTGATGGTCTTCCTCACGGCCTACTTGCTCGTGACGGTGATCGTCCTCCGGGCCCAGGCCATGGGGGCATCCGATGGCTCCCTCAGTGCTCTTCGGACCTACTTGCTGACGGCCCTGTTCCCCGTCGTTCTGGCCGCCCTGACTTGGATGACGCTCAAGAATCTGCCCGCTCCTGTTGCCAGTTCCGGCCGCCAACGGGGCTGGCTTCCGGACCTGGCGGCCGGAGGCTTGCTGGCCTGTGTCACCACCGGACTCACCCTGGTCTACTCCTACGGTTCGAGCCGCCTGGGCTGGACGTCACAACAAGACCTGGGCAGCAGTGTCACCCTGATGCGCCGCCTCGTGGAGGGCCTGCCCTTTGCGCCGGTTCTCCTCTTCCTCCTCGTGGGTGTCCTGACGCCCCTTGCGGAGGAGGGGTTCTTCCGGGGCCTGCTTTTTCGAGGGCTGAGACAGCTCCAGCCCGACGACTGCAGGGTCGCCATTCTGCTCAGCTCCCTGGCATTTGGACTGCTCCACCCGGCCTCTCATTTCCCTGTCATCTTCACCATGGGAACTCTCCTGGCGCTGCTCGTCGAGCACCGAGGTCTGCGTCCAGCTATTCTGGCCCATGGGATTCACAACCTGGTGATGGCCGGGATCTTCCTGGCCATGGCGGGTGGCGGATGATCCCAATTTTGGCGATCTTGCTGCTTCTGAATCTCTGCTGCTTCCAGGCGGAGGCGGCCCCAAGCGTGGGAGCCTGGAACAGCGATTCGGCGGAGCAGAAGCCGTCGGTTCTCTGGGCTCTCAGCTTACTTCAGAACGGACAGTTCGAGAAGGGAATGGAAATCTGGCAGAAGGCGCTGGAGGAAGGTGAGG
>JAJFLN010000804.1 GCA_021772705.1 Candidatus Cloacimonadota bacterium
GCCCGCTCCATTCATCCTTCGACAGGCTCAGGACGAACGGATCGGGAAAACTCGGCCATTCAGTCGTCCTGGATGCGGGCATCCATAGTGGGGCGAACGGATCCGGAATAGGCCAGGGGACCCCCTACGGGACATGCACCCCCCAGCCTTCGATTTCATTGAATCGCGTCGGTCCTCTGTACTAGAGTTTCCGCCTAGCCGGCAACGCTGGCAGTGAGGAGGAGGCGGAAATGACGCAGGTTGTGTCCTGTTGCTCCAGGGTCGTCCTGGCTCTGTGGATGGTGTTCTGGCTGTCAGTCCCGGCGCTGGCTGACGAATCGGTGTCGGAGATGGTGACCCCCGAGACCCGGGAGACGGCGGAGCTGGCCGAGCCGTTTCAGCCCGTGGCGATCGTGGGAGCCACGATCTTGCCCGGTACGGGAGAGACGATCCGAAACGGCACTCTACTGATTCGTGCCGGCAAGGTGGCCGCCCTGGGCGTGGGGATCGGGATCCCTTCCAACGCGCGGATCGTCTATGCCGTCGGCCGTTTCGTCACCCCCGGTTTCATCGACACTCACTCACACATGGGACTCTGGGCCTGGCCCAGCTCCAACGCCCATAGCGATGGAAATGAGATGAGCCATCCCATCACGCCTCATCTGAAGGCAGAAGACGCCATCCACCTCGAGGATCCAGCCTTCGTTCGGGCACGGGCCGGAGGCGTCACGACGGTGCAGATCATTCCTGGAAGCGCCAATCTCCAGGGCGGTCAGGCGGCGGTGTTGAAGCTCCGTCCCGTCAACACCCTGGAGGCGATGAAATTCAAGGGCGCCCCCAGAGGGATCAAGATGGCCTTCGGCGAGAACCCGAAGAGGGTCCACTCGAGCCGGAATCGCCCGCCTCAGACTCGCATGGCCAACTCCGCCGTGATGCGACGGGCGTTCCTGGACGCGAGGGAATACGAGCGGAAGTGGGTCGACTACCAACGGAACGCCCAGCAGGGCACGCCGACTCCCCGGCCTGAGAAGGATCCGAAGATGGAGACTCTGGTCGATGTGCTGAAGGGCCAGGTTCGGGTCCACGTCCACTGCTACCGGAAGGACGACCTGCTGGCGATGCTGCGAATCGCCGACGACTTCGGCTTCAAGATTGCCAGCTTCCAGCACGGTCTGGAGGCCTACAAGGTGCGTCATGACCTGGCTCGAAGGAAGGTCGCCGTCGCCACCTGGCCCGACTGGTGGGGATTCAAGATGGAGGCCTGGGATGCCATCCCGGAGAACGCCGCTCTGCTGGCGGAGGCCGGTGTCATCGTCTCCCTCCATTCCGATAGCTCGGACTCGATCCAGCGGATGTATCACGAGGCCGCCAAGGCTGTGCGCTACGGGATGGACCCCCATGATGCCTTGAAGGCCATCACGATCTGGCCAGCCATGATCCTCGGTGTCGATGATCGGGTCGGTACGCTGGAGGTCGGCAAGGACGCCGATCTGGTCATCCTGAAGCGGCACCCCTTCGACGTGTACACCACGGTGGAGACGACATTCATCGACGGACGGATCGTCAGTGACGACCTGAACAAGGAGCTACAGTGATGCAGCGGATGAGCTGGATACTCTCGATTCTGCTGGCCCTCAGCGCTGGCTTCGCCGATGCGTCGCCTCCCCCGCAATCCCGGATCGCCATCGTCGGCGGCCGGGTGGTCACCATGGCCGGCACGATCCACTCCCCGGGTACCGTTCTGATCGACGACGATCGCATTGTCGCCGTCGGCGGTGTGGAGCTGGCCGTCCCCGGCCGGTACCGCCGGGTGCAGGCCGCCGGAGCCTGGGTGATTCCGGGCCTCATTGATGCCGGGACACGGCTGGGATTGGTGGAGGTCGACTTGGAGGACGCCACCACTCATCAGGACGACCACACGGACCTGTTCTCGCCTCACCTGAGGGTCACGGATGCTATCAATCCCGACAGTGAGCTGATCCCCGTCGGCCGTCTCACGGGAGTGACCACGGTCCTGGTCTCCCCCACAGAGAACAATCTGTTCAGCGGTGAGGCCGCCGTCATCGATCTCCTGGGCGAGGACGTGGTGGACATGACCATCCGGTCCCCGGCCATGCTCTGTCTGAATCTCGGCCTGGATCCTATCTTCCGAGGCAGGTCTCGTTCGAAGTTCGCCACCAGAATGGGGCTCATAGCCGAGATCCGTCAGCTGTTCCACCAGGCCGAAGCCTTCGATCGGAAGTACGTGAAGCACCAGAAAGAGCTGCTCGAGTACGAAGAGCGAATAGAGAAGGCCAGTGAAGAGGAGTCCGCTCGGGAGGACGAGGGGCAGGAAGAGTCCAGCGAGAGCGATGACGGCGAAGGTGAGGCCTCCGAAGGGGACTCTCGAAAGGGTGACTTGAAGGACAAGGACGAGAAGGATCCCGGAGAGGAAGAGCCCGAGCCGCCGGAGGAGCTCGATCGAGACCTGAAAATGGAGGCCCTGCGCCGGGCTCTCGCCGGCGAGATCAAGGTCCTGGTCCGGGCCCATCGGCAGGACGACATC
The DNA here is from genome assembly GCA_021772705.1 of Candidatus Cloacimonadota bacterium. Lineage (GTDB taxonomy): Bacteria > Muiribacteriota > UBA6191 > JACPRK01 > JACPRK01 > OFTM100. Next base: position 2,525 of record JAJFLN010000804.1, read on the forward strand.
CGGGCCGCCATCCGCCTTGCCGACGAGTTCGATCTCGATATCGTCATCAACCACGGCACGGAAGCCTGGCGTGTGGCTTCGCTGCTGGCCGAGAAGAACATCCCCGTCATCGTGGGACCCATCAACACCCAGCCCGACACCTGGGAGACACTCGGGGCCCGCTACGACAATGCCGAGTTGCTGAAGCGCGCCGGGGTCGACATCGCGATCCAGAGCTCCGAGGCTCACAACGTCAGGAACCTGCCTTACATGGCCGGTCTCGCCGCCGCCCACGGACTGCCGCCCGACGAAGCTCTGGAAGCGATCACCATCGGCGCCGCCAGGATCCTGGGAATCGAAGACGACTACGGCTCCCTGGAGCCCGGAAAGGTGGCCAACATCGCCATCACGGAAGGAGATCCCCTCCAGCCCCGTTCACGGCTGAGAGCGCTCTACATCCGGGGGCAGGAAGTGCCCCTGGTGAGCAAGCAGACCGAGCTCTACGAGAAGTTCAAGGACCGGACAGCCGAGAGTCGTTAGGTCGCTACTCCGAGATCTCCACCCGGTCGCGACCGTCGTTCTTCGCTTCGTAGAGAGCCTGATCGGCCCGGTCGATCAGATCCTTGAAGCTCTCTCCGGGCCGGGTCATGGCCACGCCCAGGCTGGCCGAGAGTGCGCCTCCCGGCATCAGGTCCTCCACGTCCCGGGCACGGATCTGGTTCAGTATCCTGTCGGCCACGGAGGCTGCGGCCAGCAGGTCCGCCGAGGGCAGTACGGCGAGGAACTCCTCTCCGCCCCAGCGAATGGCCAGGTCCTGCGCTCGCAGACAGTCCCGGAGGGAGGCGGCGGCCCGCTTCAGCACCTGGTCCCCGACGCCGTGTCCAAAGGTGTCGTTGACCTTCTTGAAGTGATCCAGGTCCACGAGAATCGCCGAGACCGTGCCACCGGCCGGACTCGCAGCGGCCTCGATGTCCCCCAGAAAGCGGCGAGTCTGCAGTCCCGTCAAGGAGTCGGTGTAGGCCTCTTGAACGCGGCTCTCCATCTCCTCCACGACCTTGACCTCCACCGGATCCAGCAGGTCGAAGCGGAAGATGACCGAACCCAGGGTGAGGCGGTCTCCTCGCTCGAGCTTGGTGCGGAAGGCCTTCTGGCCGTTGACGAAGGTCCCATTGGTGCTCTGCAGATCCTCGACCATGGCCCGATCGTCGTTGTCGCCCTTCTGTATCCAGATCCGGGCGTGGCGGCGACTCACCGTGTCGTCGGGAATGGAGATGTCCGCCTCCGCCGCTCTTCCGGCGATGAAGGCCCGCCGGGTCCGTCCCCCGTCGAGGCGGAAGACCGTGCCCGGTGAGGGGCCGTCCAGGAGAGTCAGGGCGGGGGTGAACTCGAGGGCCGACTGGTTGGCCAGCACGTCCAGGGTGGCGGAGGCGGTAGGTGCGGAGTTCGAAACGAGCAGGCGTAGTCTCATCTTGTGAGGGAGCTCGAGGCGGCTCCGGGGTCTGGCGTCGTCGAGGACGACGACGGCGGTACCGTGACCAGGTAGAGGATCAGCACGCCGATGGTGGCGAAGAAGAACAGGGGTATCCAGGTCTCCTCGAAGGGAGTCTGGGGGCGCAGCCCGGGCGGTGGAGGAGTCTTGACAGGCATGGCCTTGGCTGGAACCACGGCTGCGACGGTCTTCGGTTTCGAGGCCCTTGGAGTTCGTCGCTGGTTCAGGATCGATCGTATCCGGGCTGTGGGATCGATGTCGGCGGTCCGGGTCGGGCAGTGGCTCTTCAGTTCCCGGGCCAGCTCCGCCATCGTCTGAGGCCGGGCGACTGGTTCCCGGGAGAGGCATCGGGCGATCAGGTCGGCCAGCTTCGGATCCTCGATGCGCTTGATCGGCTTCGGGTCCTGGAAGGTCTTCTCGTAGATCAGGGACAGTAGTTCGGCCTTGCGAAAGGCGGAGAAGGGCGACCGGCCCTCGATGGCCTGATAGAGCACGGCGCCGAGGGAGTAGACGTCGATACAGGGCGAGGGGGTGATCTTCTTCTTAGCTTTCAGCAGCTCCGGGGCCATATAGATAGGCGTTCCCATGACCATCCCGGTCCGGGTCATGGAGAGGTCCAGCAGCCGGGCCGTCCCGAAGTCTCCCAGCAGGAGCGTTCCGGCGGAGCTGAACATCAGGTTGTCGGGTTTCACGTCCCGGTGGATCACGTCGTTGTCATGGGCGTGAGCCAGTATTCTGCTCGCCTGGAGCGCGATCCAGCAGGCCAGGTCGGAGTCCAGCCGGCGGGCCTTCCGGAGCAGCTCCTTGAGGGAGGCGCCGTCGACCAGGTCCATCCGGATGTTGAGAGTGCCGTTGGCCTCGAGCAACTCGTGAGTCCGTACAATTCCGGGATGCTTCAATCTCCCGGCGATCTCGAATTCCTGCTTGAACCGTCGCACCGCCTCCCGGTCCGAGAGGAACTGGGGAGCCAGCTCCTTGACGGCGAACTCCTGGCCCTGGGAATCCTGGACTCGGTAGACCGTGCTGGTGGCGCCTCGGCCCAGGGGACGGCCCACGATCTTGTAGTCGCCAATGGAGGCCTTCCGGGGGGTTTTCACCCGGACGGTTCCTGTGACGACTGGATTGCCAGCCTGGCTTGTGGAGATGCTGGTCATGTTGAGTTCGAGGCTGCATGCGGCGGGCCATGGAACGGGCCCAGGCCACTCAAGTCCTCGTACTCTCTCTTATGACGCTCCGGGGGATACGACAAACGGACCGGCCCCGAAGGGCCGGTCCGTGGTGGACTTCAATCCGGCTCCAGGCCGGTGAGATTCAGGACTACTTGATCTGGATCTTGTGAGGCATGGCCTCCTGGCTCTTGGGCAGGGCGATCTGCAGCAATCCGTTCTCGTGGGTCGCGGCGATCTTGTCGGCGTCCACGTCCCTGGGCAGGTTGAAGCTGCGGGTGAACTTGCCGTAGTGGCGCTCGACTCGATGGAAGGTCTCGCCCTTCTCTTCCGTGGTGGCCTTCTTCTCGCCCGTCAGGGTCAGGACGTTGTTGGTCAGGGTCAGATCAAAATCGCCCTTCTCCAGGCCGGGCACCTCGCAGATCACCCGGAGCTCCTCCTCCGTCTCGACGATGTCGACGGCCGGCAGCCAGGTTCCGGTGGTGTTGTCCGTGTCGAAGTAGCGGCCGAACTCGCGGCTCAGGTCGAACAGCTTCTCGAAGTTGGGGTCCCTGCGTACGATGTTGAACATTGTGTTCTCCTTCCCCCGTTGCTGGGGAGTCAGGTGTTGAGGGCTTGCTGGTTGGAACGGTAGCCTGGGATGCAACCGCCGTGCCAGGACCGTGGGAGACTTGCTGTCCGCGGAGCGGTCGAGGTGCCGTAGACCCTTTACTGATCAGCAGTTTCGACCTCAATGCTCCGCGTTGAATGGTCGCCGGATTCCCCGTGGTCCACCGTCGAATCGAGAGGAACTGTTTCACCCTGGAGCGTTCGCCCCGTTTCCATTTGAACCGCCATTCGACAGGCCCGGCGGGCTTGGTGAAGGGCGAATGCGTGGGAGACATCCATTCCAATTTCGAGATCCAGGGCCTTGAGTTACATTCGAATGAACACATGCATATAGTTGTGTTGCGGTGCCTTCCTTCAACAAGCACGGGAACCTGCCGCCGGGGATCCATCGAGCATCTTGGAAAGAGGTTGCCGAGAGATTCGGGACGACGCCTCACCGTAAGAAGCTCCTCGAAACCCTCGAAAAGCTGGATCGGATTCCGCGAGCCTCCAGATTCTCAGGAGAAAAGCGCCAACTCGAGAGGGATGCCGTGACCGCTCAGCTCGAGGATTTACTGGGGGAGCTTCGAACCTACGAAAAGCTCAAGAGAGGACAGCCTCGAATCTTGCGGGCCAACTCGGTAGAGGGACTCGCAACACTCCTCATCAAGGCGCGTATCGCTTTGCAACTGACACAAAAAGACCTGGCAGACCGCTTAGGCGTAAAGGAGCAGCAGGTCCAACGCTACGAGGCGACAGAGTACAGCTCAGCGAGTCTGGAGCGGGTAGGGGAGGTGGCGCGAGTTCTCGGCCTCGAGGTCTCGGTGGGGGCTCCGTTGCCTCGCCGGAAAGATGAGAAACGACAGGTGGCAACGGGGTGATCGTTGTCAAGTTCGGAGGAGACCAAGGGGTGCATGTCCCGTAGGGGGTCCCCTCCTCCGTTCGCCCCACTATGGATGCCCGCATCCAGGACGACTGAATGGCCGAGTTTTCCCGATCCGTTCGTCCTACTATGGATGCCCGCATCCAGGACGACTGAATGGCCGAG
>JAJFLN010000805.1 GCA_021772705.1 Candidatus Cloacimonadota bacterium
GCCCGCTCCATTCATCCTTCGACAGGCTCAGGACGAACGGATCGGGAAAACTCGGCCATTCAGTCGTCCTGGATGCGGGCATCCATAGTGGGGCGAACGGATCCGGAATAGGCCAGGGGACCCCCTACGGGACATGCACCCAGACGGATCCACGGATCGGGCGCAGCCCTCATCCGTTCATGGTTCGCTGGGAAAGACTCGGGGACATACGGATCGGCGGTGTGAGGATCTCGGTGCAACTCTTCAGTCTCCACATTGCCCCCGGTGCCGCAGGTGATGATCCGCCAGTACTAGCAACATCATCGCCTCGACCACTGGCACGGCTCTGGGCAGAACACAGGGATCATGACGGCCGCGAGCAGCCAGGGTGACTTCCCGGTTGGACGTGTCGACGGTCTGTTGCTCCCGGGTGATGGTGGCCGTCGGCTTGAAGGCAACCCGAACTTGGATCGGTTCACCGTTGCTGATGCCGCCCTGGACTCCACCAGAATCGTTCTTCGACGTGGCTACCCGGCCGTCGACGATCCGGAAGGGGTCATTGTGTTCCGACCCCTTCATGGTCACCCCCCGGAAGCCGCTGCCGACCTCGAACCCCTTGGATGCCGGCAAGGACATCAGGGCCCGGGCCAGATCGGCCTCCAGCTTGTCGAAGACCGGGTCGCCCAGGCCAACTGGCACACCCTGAGCGATTGCTTCCACTACACCTCCCAGGGAGTCGCCGGCTCGCCGCGCCTCGTCGATCCGGTCGAACATCCTCCGGGCCATCTCGGCGTCGGGGCAGCGAACGGGATTGGCCTCCACGGCTTCGACGGTGACCGCCAGAGGGTCCACCTGAGCCACCAGGTCCTGGACTTGCAGCACGTAAGCCACCACGCTGATGCTCAGGTCCCTGGCCAGCAGTTTCCGGGCCACAGCGCCGGCGGCGACGCGACCGATGGTCTCCCGGGCGCTGGCCCGGCCGCCGCCCTGCCAGTTTCGATGTCCGTACTTCGCCTGATAGGTGAAGTCGGCATGGGAGGGACGGTACTTTTCCTTCATCTCGTCGTAGTCCGCCGATCGGGCATCCTTGTTTCTGACCAGCATCATCAACGGCGTGCCCAGGGTCTTTCCCTCGAAGAGCCCCGAGAGGATCGAGACCTGATCCTCCTCCTTACGCTGCGTCGTCAGCAGGCTCTGGCCGGGCTTCCTCCGGTCCAGGTCTCGCTGCACTTCCTCGGCGGAGATCTCCAGACCCGGGGGGCAGCCGTCGAGGACCACTCCGACCCCGCCGCCGTGGGATTCGCCGAAGGTGGTGATGCGAAACATATGACCGAAGGTGTTTGGCATGGCGTGACAGAGGCGATTGTAGCAGCCACGGTTCGGGGCCGCGGGGCCAGAAAGGAACATTCTTTTGAACCCTCCGGGACCCGCGAAGGTCTGACTCCACTGGAAGCCGGTCCGGTTACTTGCTGTTGCGCCGGAGCCTCCAGTGGGGGCAAGGTGAAGTACTGGTAGTCGGCTCGACTCCGTTTTCGCGGCTCCGTTTCCTTCGGGAAGAGGTGAATCTCATGCGCTGGTCCCTGTTCTGTCTGGCACTCTGGCTCCCGGTAGCGTCCTCGGCACTCGCTTGCCAGGTGGAGGTCTCCTGGCGCTGGCCCGGCATCGTCGTCTCCGGCCAGTACAACGAGATGCTCATACGGGCCGTGCCCCATGGGGATCGCCTCTCCACCGCTTCGGCCATCACCCGGATCGTTCTGGAGGAGCACCTGCCCCCGTCAGGGACCTTGAACGTGGATGTGGAGGTCCAGAAGAGACTCGGGTGGCGGAACTGGTGGCTTCCCGAGACTCGTCTGCAGTCGAGGTTGAAGCTTGACGGTGATGGTCGCGGGTCCCTGTCGGTCCCCCTCTTCGTTCCCAAGATCTGGAGTCGCGTTCAGGTCGCGTTGCTCACGGCTGATGGCAAGCGATACGCCACGCCTGACGGCGCTTTCGAGCACCAGAGGGACCACGTCTCCAGCGAACCCAGATCGCTTCATGTGATGTGGCGGCGACCGGATCTGATGACGGCTCGGCAGTACAGCCGGATTGACTACCGCTGCACGCCCCGGGAGTTTCCCGCCACCGAGACCGCTCTGGCACCGCTGAAGCGGATTGTGCTGTGGGACCACTCATTGGAGGATCTCTCCCGCCCGGGCTTCGAGGCCCTGGTTGCGTGGGTCCAGCGGGGAGGGCTGCTGACCTTGACCCGGGAATCCCGTGATCTGAGCGAGGATTCAGAGAGACTTGAAGTGATCGGGGCCGGCCCTGCTCTGGCCGCCAGAGCCGTTGATCACTCCGGCTCGTTCCTGCCAGAGCAGCTCGGCCTGGGGAGAATCCTGGTGGGGGCAGCGCCCACCGGCCGTGAACTGATGGGCCGGATACTGACCCACTCGGAAGCAGGGCTTCCGGACGACCTGCGTGTCGGGTCCCGAAACGAGGCCGGCCCTGTCTGGAGCCCCGCCGGATCGAGCTACCGGGATCGGCGGGGTGCCTACTACTTGATGTTGATACCCTACGCCCTGGCCCTGGCTGTGCTGGGCGTGCTGCTGCACCTGAAGCGGTCCGACACCCTGATCCGGTTGATCCCCGTGGTGGGCCTTGTCTTCTGCGGCCTCTACGCCCTGGTCGCCGCCTGGATGCCCTCGGAATTGCAGATCCGGGAGCTGCGGATTCTCCAGGGTGACTCCTGGCGGCCACGGGCATCGGCCGTGCTCTTCTCCTCGGTCTTCTCTCCCACCGCCAGGACCGTGGAGCTCACTTCCCGGGAAGGAGGAATCCACCCTCCGGCCGAGTACATGGCCGACAAGAGCTTCTATCGCCGCAACAAGGAAGTCCGGGGCCCCCTGGATGTCCGGAGCGCCAACGGCGGCTGGTCGGTGCGACTCGGGTTGCTGCCGGCCCAGGCCCGGACACTCTTCCGCCCCCTCGAGGCCGTGACGATCGGGCGGATCGGCGGCGGCCTCACCTACGATTCGTCGCAAGAGTCCTGGGCTGGCACTCTGACGTCTCACCTGGCGCTGCCCTTGCGGGACGCCCACCTGGTTCACGGGTGGCGGCATCAGAGACTGGGTGCCCTGAGACCCGGACAGTCCGTGGCGGTGACCCTGCCCGCGGGGGCGAAGGACACGGATTCCCGGTACCGGTCATACAGGCACTCCAACGGCGATGGAAACATTCCATGCGCTTCCTGTGGCCGGTCCCATCCCATCTCGGGGGCCATCTGGAACCTGCTGGCGGATCGAGACCCGGAGTCCCGATTCCTGATGGGCTTGCTGGTATCCCGGGCTTCAAGACACCCGGAGTTCTTCACCGCTCCGTTGCTCATCGGCTTCACCGATTCCCGGGTACAGAACGGAAGCTCGGAGTCTCGCTCCGACAGGACAGTGGTGGTGATCCGGCTGCCGAAGAACCAGTTGTCGGGACCGGTGAAGATGACGGCTGACCTGGCCGACTGGGACGTGAACTTCTCGACCTATCCACAGCGATACAATCCGGAGCTGATGACATCGAACTGCAATCCGCCGGGGTCCTTCACTTATCGGACTACTCTCAACTTATCCAATGCGATGCGGTTCAAATTCCCTTACACCGGTCCCGTAAGGAGCATCCGGATCCAGGGCTGGCCTCACCTGAAGACGGGACAGCTACAGATATGGAATCTGGCCACAGACGCCTACGACGACATCCCGGTCCGGGCCGGAAAGCCGGTGGTGATCGACGAGAATACCGATGCCTATTTCGATCGCGGTAACGGGTCGCTGATCTTCAAGGTCATCGGTACAGGACAGTCGAGCGACTGGCCGGAGGTCGAGATCGAGGGAGGGGAAGACCTGTGATTCAGGCCAGCAACCTCCAGAAGAGATTCGGTGATCTGAAGGCCCTCGACGGAGTAAACCTGGACGTTCACTCCGGCCAGATCTTCGGCCTCATCGGTCCCAACGGAGCCGGCAAGACCACACTCATCCGGGTCCTGACGGGGCTCCTGGTTCCGGACTCCGGCCGGGCCAGCATCAGCGGCTTCGATGTCCTGAAGCAGGAGCACGACGCCCGGATGCGGCTCGGTTACATGCCCGACTTCTTCGGCCTCTATGACAAGCTGACGGTCCGGGAATACCTGGAACTGTTCGGCGAGCTCTCGGGCATGTCCGGCAAGCCTCTGGCGGAATCCATCGAGGCGTCATTGGCCGCCGTGAGATTGAAGCTGAAGAAGGACCACTTCGTCGACGCCCTCTCTCGAGGCATGACCCAGCGGCTGGCTCTGGCTCGGACACTGATTCACGATCCCGACGTGTTCATCCTCGATGAGCCCGCCTCCGGTCTGGACCCGGCGGCACGTCTCGAGTTCTGGGACATCCTCCGGGGTCTCGCCCGGCGCGGCAAGACGGTGTTCATCTCCTCCCACATCCTGAAGGAGCTGGAGGGGCTGGTCACACACGTGGGTCTCATCGAGAGGGGACGGATGCTGTTCAGCGGTTCCTACGAGGAGCTGGTCCAGGCCGGGGCGACCCGGCGGGTCCGGTTTCGCCCCGTTGGAAATGTGCCCTCCGAGAGAGTGGTCGGTCTCGTCACCGAAGGGGGAGGCCAGCTCGCGGGCATCCCCGGAGACGAGTACTGGGAAGTGGAGATGGACGATGACGACGAGGCTGTCGCCGCGCTGGTGAACCGCCTCGTCTCGGCCGGCGTTGGAATCGCCTTGCCGCCTGTGGCCCAGGACCGCCTGGAGCGGGCCTACCTGCAGCTCACCGGGAGGGATGTCTCGTGATCGCCTTGTTGAAGAAAGAACTCCGTACGGCGTTGAGAGACAAGACGGGTCAGGCCCTGCTCGGCTCCATGCTGTTTCTCCTGATCCTCTTCGGGTTCATGACCCTCAGCTCCGGCAGGATGTGGAGTGAGGATCCCTTGATGGCCAGCCAGGCGGGACGCGATCTGCTGGCCACGGGCCTCTACTCCCAGATGGTCGCCGTGATCTTGATTCTTCCCGCCCTGGCGGCGATCAACCTCGTTCGCGAGGGAGAGCGGAAGACTCTCGAGACGCTCCTGACCACGCCGCAGGACGCCAGGAATCTACTGATGGCCAAGCTGCTCTGGCCCGTGGTGCTCACGGCCTACTCCGTGATCCTGGCCCTGCCTGTGCTGACAGCTCTCGCCGTCCTGGGGGGCGTCCGCTTCTACGAACCATGGATCGGCGCCATCGCCGTTCTGATGGTCGCCACAGTGGCCTCCGCACTGGGACTGGCCATCGGCTCCCTCTCCCGAAACACCGCTGCGTCGGTGCTGATCTCCGGCCTCACCTCAGGAATGGTCCTGGCCATCACCACACCCATCGGACTCGAGAGTTCCCAGACAGTCCTGGGGGCCGCCTTGCCCATGGGATTTGTCTCCGCCCTGCTGCAGGACGAGGCCGTCCGGGCATTCCGGTTCCAGGTACCCATCCTGGTTCCGATCATGTTCCTCTTCACCCTGGTCTCGGCCTGTCTGTTCCACGCTGCCTTGCCGTCTCTCACCACGCCCTATCGACGGCGGTGCATACCGGTCCGCCTCTTCGGGGCCGGTGCTCTCTTGCTGATCATGCTCCTGGGAGTTGCTTCTCTCAGACCGGAGCACTCCGCCTCCAGTGCCGCCAACGTGGCCGCGATCGTTCTGGGCATCGCAACATTCGGGTCCCTTGTTCTCCTCGGCCTGGAGCGGTTCGACACCGTCGGTTTCCTGCGCCCCATGAAGCGAAGCGCCGAGTCCGCCGGCGCCGGAGTCCGGTACAGCTTCGAGTGGTTCGCCTCCTCCCGCCTGACCCTGGCCCTGTTGCCCTGGTTGGCCGGCGTCCCGGTCCTGGCTCTCCTGGTGGGCTCCGAGGTGCTGCAGCGCGACAGCTTCGCCTACGGCGCTGCCATTGGCCTGGGTGCCATCTACACCTTCTTCTGGGTACTCTTCTGCCACGGCGCCAGCGGCCTCGTGGCTCATCGGGGACGCCGGTGGTGGGAGTTCTTCGGCAGCCTCTGCCTGCCCGCCGGTCTCCTGATCCTGAGCTTCTTCACGGCGGCAAGGGAGTTTCACCTGCCCCTGGTCGGATTACAGCCCATCCGGGTGGTCGGCATGGTGGATGAACTGACCCGGGTCGACGACCTGTTCCTCGCCGTGATCACCATCTTTGCCGCTGCCGCCGTGATGCAAGTGCTGGCCCATTTCCGAGGCGACGTCGAGGCCCGCCGGGTGGCTGCCAGAGCGGACAGCTGATCCCGGTCGCTTCCGGTGATTGGGCAGCCTCCCAGGAAGTTACACAGAGGCCACAGAGACCACGGAGGTTTTTGGATCAAAAGGGACCTCCGTGACCTCTGAGATCTCTGCGACCTCCGTGTAAACTCCC
>JAJFLN010000806.1 GCA_021772705.1 Candidatus Cloacimonadota bacterium
AAGTCCCCCGGGAAGCGAGGCTCAGGTTACGGCTCGCCGGCGTCGGCGCCGCCGTCGGTCTCCTGCTCGAGCTGCTCGGCGAATTCAGCCAGGTCCTCGTCAGCAGCGGGGTCGTCGGAAGCGTTGGTATGGAGCTCGACCGGGTCGACGGGCTCGACCTGGTGGGCATCGACCTCGTCGGGCCCGTCGGCGGGGCCGGGTCCCTTCGGCTCAAGCCGGGCTGAGGGGTGGGTGAGGGAGTGGACTTCCTTCAACTTCCGGATGGCGACCTGGGTGTAGAGCTCGGTGGTGGTGAGCTGGGCGTGTCCGAGCTGGGCCTGGATGTATCGGATGTCGGCGCCGGCCTCGAGCATCAAGGTCGCACAGGTGTGTCGAAACAGGTGGCAGCTTCCGAGCTTGCCGAGGTCGGCGGCGGCGACGTACTCGGCGACCAGCGAGGTCATGGCGTTGCCGTTGAATGGGGCGCCCATCCAGGTGAGGAAGATCGTGTTATCGCCGGGGTCGACGAGGAGTCGGGGGCGAACTTCCTCGAGGTAACGGTCGAGCCAGGCGATGGCGCGCTCGCCGATGGGGACGACGCGGTCCTTCTTGCCCTTGCCCTGTCGGATCATCACGGTGCCGCGCTCTGGATCCAGATCGATGAGCTGGAGGTTCACGAGCTCCATGCGGCGCATGCCGGTGGAGTAGAAGGTCTCGAGGATGGCGCGGTCGCGAAGGCCGATGGGTTCTCGGGTATCGGCCTGGGCGAGCACGGTTTCGGCCTCTGAGGCGGAGAGCACGGCCTTGGGGAGGCGTTTTTCGGAGCGGGGCATCTCGAGGTCTGCGGCGGGGTTGTAGAGCAGCATGTTCTGGCGAACGAGCCAGGAGAAGAAGCTTCTCAGGGGGCTCAAACGGGAAAGCTGGCCACGCCAGGAGAGAGGCTTTCCGTTTGGGCGGCGGAAGTGGAAGAGGTAGCGCTGGTAGCGCTCGAGGATGGGGCGTGTGATCTGCTCGGGTCGGGAGAGTCCGCGCTCCAGGGCCCAGGTGACGAAGAGGTCGAAGACGCGGCGTCGCATGGCGACGGTGGTGGGGCTGAAGTTCCGGACGGCCATCCACTCGCAGTAACCTTCCGTGAGCTGGGCGAAGCCGCGGGGATCGACGGGATCGCCCAGGGGCCGGCGGGGGAAGCGGCTCTTCTTGCGGAGCACGGGGCTTCAGCTCGCCTTCGGTTGCGCGGCAATCGTGAGGGGGGTGTCGGCGGTGTCGCCGGCGGCGGGGGGCGTGGAGCCGTTTGAGCCGCGGCTATGATCGGAGGCTTGCGGGTACGGCAGTGGTTTCAGGTGATAGGGGGTGCTTGCGTTTTTCGACGTTTTCGCGCTGGATCGGGCGCCGTTCTTGTTGGGATGCGGACTCTCCTCAGGCCGCCCCCCCTCCGACTTGGGGGCGACTTGGGGCCGACTTGAGGGCGACTTCTCGCCCGTTTGCCCCGACCGGTTGCCGTTTTGCCCCGACCAGTTCGGAGTCGTAGCCGTGGAATCCTGGAGTGCGTCCGGGTCGATCAGACCGGGAAGGAAGGGGGCGCCTTCGGAGCCGGCGCCATCGTAGAGTAGCTCGTAAACGAAGCTCTGTCCGCGGCCTCCGCGGTGGATGGCGAGGAACTCGAGGTCTTCGAGCCGGGCCATGTGGAGCTTGAGCTGGGTGTTGCCCCAGCCGGTGGCGTCGCGCACCTGCTTGCGGGTGAAGCGGTAATCGCGCCGGTCGACCTCGAGTTCGCAGCAAGCGGCTGAGACCAGGGCATCGATGTGGTCCAGGAGCCGGCGGGTCTGGGGGGGCAGCTCGTCGAGGGAGCGGCCGAGCACCTCGCGAGCGATCCGGTTGGCGAGCCGGATGTCCTCGGCGGTGACCTGGAGGTAGTGGAGCTTGCGGCCGTTTGCCTCGTAGGTCTTCGTGGGGCGCTGGTACTGATGCAGCAGGGCGATGGCGTCGATGAGGGTGAGGTACTTGGCGTGATCGCGCCGGGTGCGGGTCTTGTCGTCAGGGAAGGCCAGCTGAGCGGCCGCGGGGTAGGCGACGGCGAGGGGTCGGAGTAGGCGCTGGGCGTTCTGGTGCCGGCGGAGGATGTTGGCTTTGTTCTTCCGGGCCAGCAGGCCAGCGGGAGTGCGAGCGAGGCGCTGAGCGACCTGGATGGCGCGGGTCTGCTCGCGGGTTTCGTTGACGCTGAGGATCAGGGCCCGGTTCTGGAGCTCCTCGTCCACGTCGGGGGCGGTGGTGGTGAGGAAGATCATCACGGGCCCCTTCACCGTGTACTCATGTGTGATATGGCGACCCGAGCCGGGGTCCTTCCCGGTGGAGGCGATGGTGAGCTCGCCCTCGGACTGGAGGATTTTGAGGGCGTAGCTGGCGCGTTCGGCGCCTTCTTCCTCGACGATGGCGAGGAGCTTGTGGGCGAGGTCGGTCTGGCCCATGTAGAAGAGGGCCTGGCCGGTCATGGCGGAGTATCGGACTCGGTCCTCCGGGGGGACGAAGTCGCAGATGGCGTCCATCAGCGTCGACTTGCCGGCGGCGGAAGTGGACTGAAGGATGACGGCCAAGGGGGCATCGAGCTTGCGGGAAACGGTGGCGAGGTAGCCCGTGAGGGTGTTGAGCTCTTCGCCGACGACGCCGGCGGAGCGGAAGTCGGTGATGATGCGGTTGACGAGTCGGGGGTCAGTGAGCAGCTCCATGGCCTCGTCGCGCTCCTGCGGGGTGAGCTCGGGGGTGGTGACCTTGGGCTCCAGCGCCTTGCGGATGGCGTCGTCCTGCAGATCCTGCAGGGCCATGAGGAGCGCGCCCAGGTCCTCGTGGATGACGCCGTTGGTGACGGCGATCTCGGCTGCGGCGGCTTTCTCGAAGGCGACGCGCTGGCGAGCCTGGAGGAGATCGAGGGTGTCGACGTGGAAGCCGGCCGGGGCGCGGAGGGTCAGGTTGACGCGGAGGAGATCGAAGGAGGTGTTCTTGGCGAGACCGCGCACGATGTAGCGCCGATCGCCTCGAGTGAGGGTGACCTGGTCTCCGTCAATGGTGCAGGGCAGCTGGGCGCGGGGCGCGGGCGGGACGGGTGATGCGGCCGGCGCGGTCCGTTCGGGTGCGGTCTTGAGATCCACCCCAGTCTCGGGTGTGGCCTCGAGGATGGGCGCGGACGCTGCAGGAGCTTCTTCCTTCGCCGCTGGTGGTGAGTCAGTGGTGCCGCGGAGAACAGCAGCTAAGGAGGGAGAATCGGGGGCGGCCGGGTCGCTCGAGGCCGGGGGTGTGTTCGTCGGGAGCGGCGATCTTGGTTCGGGCGCAGGGCCGGGCTCGCGAGCGGGAGCGGGGCCCGTGCCGACCCAGGCGGCCTTGCGGATGGCGATGCCGAGAGACTTGGTGGCCGGGGTGACCTTGCGGGCGAAGTCGTTGGCGTCGAGGCCGCGGGGGAAGAGGATGCGGTACACCTCGAGGCCGCCGGCGATGAGCTTGTCGGCGAGCTTCTTCGCAGCGGCTTCGCCGGTCTCGTCGCGATCGTAGGCAATCAGGACACGGTGGATCTTGTGGGTCTCCATGGCCTGGCGGTGGGCGTCGGTGAAGCCAGCGGTGCCGAAGGCGCAGGTGACGTTGCGGTAGCCGGCGGCCCAGAAGGTGAGAGCGTCGAGGGGCGCCTCGCAGAGGAGGATCTCCTCGGAGGCGGCAAAGGCCTCGCGGTTGAGGAGGCCGAGCAGCGGGCCCGGGAGGTTGCGGTGGCGGTCGGCGCGGGAGATGTTGTCGGTGACGCGCCGGCCGTAGAGGCCAGCGATGCGGCCGTCGGCGTCGAAAGTGGGAATGGTGATCATGCCGCGGTAGCACTCGTGGCCGGTGCCGGCGCGGAGGATGCCGAGGGCCTCGAGGCGGCTGCGGATGGCAGCGCCGTCCTTGCGGTTCTTCTCGGGCAGGGTGAGTCCGAGGGAGCGGTCGGCGAAGCCGATCTGAAAGTGGCGGGCGAGCTCGGGAGTGTGGAGGCCGCGCTTCTGGAGGTAGGCCAGGGCGGCGGGATTGTCGGGGAGCTTCTGGTGGTAGTAGGCGGCGACCTGGGCGAGGAGTGTAGCGTCGTCGGCATCGAGCTCGAGGGGGCAGGGCAGCAGCGGCACGGTGGAGCGCTTCAGGGCGCGATGGGGCGGATCGTCGAAGAGGCCCGGGAGGTCGGCGCGGAGCAGCTCCACGGCGTGGCGGAAGCTGATCCCTCGGATGCGCTGCAGGAAGGCGATGACGTCGCCTCCGGCGGCGCAGGCGCCGAAGCAGTGCCAGAGGTTCTTGGCGGGATCGACGACGAAGCTGGGGGTGCGATCGTCGTGGAAGGGGCATTTTCCGTGGAGGTCCTTGCCCTTGCGGGTGAGGGTGACGCCGTGGGTGGTGGCGAGGCGCTCCAGGGAGACGTCGCGCTTGAGGTGCTCAAGCTTGTCCGGGGGGATGCGGGGCATGGGGCCTCCTGGTCTGGGGGGTGTCAAGGGGGAAGCCTGGAAACGGAAGGCTTGCGTAGTCGCGCTCTGGAATGTACATAGTGTGTAACACTCTGTCAAGCCGAGCGGCGCCTGATCCCAACCGGGCCTTTATCATTCTCCGGAAGCGGAAGATCTCGGATTCCGCAAGGAGCTGACAGGTGCCGAGGGCTACGTTGAAAGATTTCGGGGTTCGTTTGACACAGATGCGGCAGAGCCGCGGCTGGTCCCAGACGGAGCTGGGGCGAACCGCCGGTATATCGCGCCGAATGATCGCGTACTATGAACGGGACAACTCCCAGCCGCCAGGAGCGATCGTGGTGAAGCTGGCCAAGGCGCTGAACGTGACCACCGACGAACTGCTCGGGGTGCGGCAGGAGCGCGAACGGGTGAGTCCGGCCCTGGCGCGCCTCTTGAATCGGCTGAAGCGAGTGGAAGAGCTCCCACCGACGGATCGCCGGGCTCTTCTGAAGCATCTGGACTTGCTGCTGAGCCAGCGTCGTTCCGAGTCCGGCCGCGACAGTCGGAACAGCCAGGTCGCCTGAGCAGCTCTTCCTCACTGACTATGGGGGATCTGGCAGCGGAAGTTCTCGAGAGGCTGGAGGCTCGGGAGGGAGCCTGGTCAACTCATGCGATGGAGGCTCGTCGTGAGCTGGCCCTCGGCTGGGATGATGTAATCGCCATCGGCCGAACCGCCAGTTCCTGGAAGCGGGAGACTGACGAGCTGGGGGTGGCCCTGGATGGCTGGAAGGACTCCGTGGTTGGCCGGGACACCTCGGGCCGGGAGATCTACATGGCCGGGAAGTGGGTATACTTTGAAGAG
The DNA here is from genome assembly GCA_021772705.1 of Candidatus Cloacimonadota bacterium. Taxonomy (GTDB): domain Bacteria; phylum Muiribacteriota; class UBA6191; order JACPRK01; family JACPRK01; genus OFTM100. The sequence goes on from JAJFLN010000806.1 coordinate 5,287, forward strand.
GAGCCTTGCTGGTATGTCATCACGATCCGACAACATCGCAAAGAGAAGCAGCAACGCCGCAGAAGGCGCCCGGAACCGGTGTCCCGCCTGCGGTCGCGGCACCGTGGAGCGTGTGATCGTCTCCAAGACTTTCCATGTCGAGGGGACGTGGGTTCGCATCGACGGCCTCATGCCGAGCAAGTGCGATGTCTGCGGCGAGCTCACCTGGTCGGAGCGGGAGCTGAAACGAGCCGACGAGGCGATTGCCATCAAGCTTCGCCGCGCCGTGGCCTGAGGCCGGGACCGCCAACTGCGGACGCCGAACTTCTCCTTCAGCCGCTCGAGCTGCAGCAGCTAGGCCCGCGGGCGGCTAAGAGGAAGCAGCGCCGTCTGGCCTGTCAGCCGTGAGCGCGAGGCGAGTCCGAGGCCGTCGTGGCCATTCGCTTGAAGCGGGAGTCGCAGCTCGGCTGTCTAATTTGGCGTTGCGCCAGACGGGGACTCGCTCGGGCTCGTTGGCCCTCGCTCTCGGGCGCGCTCGAGCGCACCCTCGGTCCCCGCAGGCGAACGCGAAATTAGCCAGACCGGGCGGGAATCTGCGGGCAAGCCGGCATCGCGGGCCTCCACGCGTCGCGGTCCGTCTCTCGCGTGACGCCTCGTCCGTCTCCGGCCACACACGGCCGTGGAAGCTGCCGCGGCGTGGAAAACCCGCCACGGGCGGGTGTTTCCACTCCGCTTGGATAGCTCGCCCGGGGCGACGGGCCCCGGCCGACCTACCCACAGCTCCCACAGCCTGATGAGCTTCGCCCCAGCGCGCAACCTGAAAGCGCTCCGGGGCTCGCAGCGGTGTCGGCTACGCCGACGATCTTCAAAGCTTGGTCCCAGGAACGCAGTGACG
>JAJFLN010000807.1 GCA_021772705.1 Candidatus Cloacimonadota bacterium
TCGACAGGCTCAGACGATATGGCCGCCCGCTCCATTCATCCCCTTCGGCGTGGCTCAGGACATGCTTCGACAGGCTCAGGACGAACGGATCGGGAAAACTCGGCCATTCAGTCGTCCTGGATGCGGGCATCCATAGTAGGATGAACGGGTTGCGAGTATCCGGCCATACGCTCGTCAGGGGCGCAGGCGTCCCTGCGTAGGGCGCCTGGCGCATCGGGTACGCCAGGCGCCTCACGGCTACTCCGTCATGCCACCTTCCCTGGGTGTGACCAGGTAGATCAGTGCCTCTCCGGTGTTCAAGGCCGAGTTGCCCAGGATGATGCGCTGGTTGGGGCGGGCCATGAATGTGGTGCTGATCCGGGCGGCGAAGGGGGCGGAACCGATGTTGCACCGGATTTCCAGATCCTTGCCGACGGGATGGACCTTGAAGCCGAGCTCAAAGGGGAACTCACGCTGGGAGCGGGGGTCCTTGAAGACCGTGTGGGCCTCCGCCTTCTCGCCGACCTTGACCTGCAAGAGTTGGGTACCCAGGAGACGGAATGTCTGGTATCCGAAGAGCTTGCCCAGCCGCTGGGCCAGGGCCTTGTCCAGGGGCACATCCTCGGAGTCATCGTCTGCCCCCTTGGAGACAGTCACCTTCAGGCCCAGGACCTTGTGGGTCTCAGTGCTGGGCTGCGAGTTGGCCAGGATCACCTTCACGTCGAGAGCCACCTGCCGCAGGGGGTCGGCCTCGACTCCCGTCGCCTCGCCGGCCTGAAGAGTCTGAACAAGCCTCTCCACCTCCGGGAACTGGGCTGCGGTGCAGCGGACGATCAGCATCTTGGAATACTTGTCCACCCGGACCTCATCCACCATGTGCAGGCTGTCGAGAACGGAGCTCATCTCGTAGAGCTGGGACTCCTTCACGAGCCTGGGCTTCAGGAAGTGGATCTTCATCGTCTCTGAATCGGCGCCCCCTCCATCGTCGCCGGTTCCCGCCGAGGCGCCGCGCCGGGTGGCTTGCCGGTCGGGGCCCGTGCCTCGCCGCTCGCCGGGCCGAGACCTCCGAGAATCATCTCCAGAGCCACGAGACTGGGAGGCCGACGGCCGGGGAGAGTCATCGCCAGTTCCCCTGGAGTGAGACTCCGCGCTGACGGCAGAGTCGTCGCCGGAACCCCGGCGAGAGGCGTCAGCTGGCTGCGCGACCAGGACGCCGGTGGTCATGACCAGGGCAAGCAGTCCCGGCATGGCACCTTTCATCAGTGTTCCAGTGGTGGATGTTTGAAGCTCCTTCATGTCGTTTCCTCCTTCTTGAGGGCGGCCCGGTCTGGCCGCCCGATAGTGGTTGTCTCAGGACCCGCGCAAGAACAACTACGCAGTTTCGCACCCCATCTTCAGTCCGTCTTGCCGCCCGTGACGACCCAGAGAATGGGACTCTCTCCGGGGGTCTCCAGGCGCATGACCATGGATTGTTCTCCTGCATCAAAGCTCTGATAGGAACCGAAGCCGGCGCTCCCGGCGGGGCTCAAGCTGGCCACGACCAGGGGGGCGCTGGGCGGAGGCTGGCGGGCCTCCACCACGGCGACGGCGGGAGGCGGTGCCACGAACCCGGCGGAGATGGCCTCCGGCGTGACGGCGGTCGTCACGGGTAACGCCAGCTGCAGGTCTCGAGAAGATCCGTCGGGCATCACCTCAGGCGCGGCGCTCATCGCCTCCGGTACCGTCGAGGCCGCAGCGACCTCGGCGGGCCTGTCGATGGACTGTGCCCCGGGCTCGTCGGCTCCCCGGAACATGACGACCAGAACCACTGCCGCCAGAGCCGGCACGGCAAGAGCCGTCACCTGCCATTCCAGGAGCTGACGCCACCAGGGCGCGGAACGGCTCCCCTCCTCCGCGTCACTGTCGCCGAAGACCTGAGTGAGAATCCGGCGGCGGTCCCGGGTCCGTTCCTCCTCGTCCTGTTCCGTCACGGAGAGCAGCTCGGCGTGGAGCTGTAGAAGGTCGGCATGGGCCGTTCTGCATGGCCCACACCCGGTCAGATGCATGCCCACATCATCGATGCCTTCGTGGTCCAGGACGCCGTCCATCATGGGCGAGAGAAGGTTCCGGACCCGGCTGCAGTCCTCGGCAAGATCGCCCGGGGTCTTTCGGGTCTCCTCGAAGTCTCGTTCAGTCATGACGTTTCTCCTCCGAACCAGGTCGCCAATCGGTCCCGCAGTATCTGCCGGGCCGTGTGAATGCGGGACCGGATCGTGCCGACGGGGCAGTCGAATTCCTGGGCTATCTGCTCGTAGCTGAGTCCGCCGTGAGTGGAGAGGACCAGGGGCTCCCGGAACTTCCCGGGCAACGAATCGAGTTCTCGCTGCAGTTCCCGCCGGAACTCGGCCTGCTCGGCCTGCTCGGCGGGGCCGACGGTCTCATCCTTCGGTTCGGGAGAACCTGTCTCGTCGAGTCCCGGACCCTTCTCTGCCGGTCTCCGGGCCCGGACGCGGTCCACTGCCTGGCAGTAAGTCATGCGGTAAGTCCAGCTGCCGAACCGGGAAGGATCTCTCAGTTCCCGCCGGCGCCGATAGACGGCCAGGAAGACCTCCTGCGCCACGTCCCGGGAGTCCTCTCCGTCACCGGTGACTCGCCGGGCCAGCCGGTAGACCCTGGGCTGGAAATGATCCAGCAAGTCCTCATAGGCACGGCGGCTGCCGTTCTGCATTTCCACCACCACTCGTTCCAGGTTCCGCATCTCGTGTCGGGAGTGTGTCTCCGAGCCTCCAGCCATCCCGGTCCAGACCGGAGGGCGCGATGGGCGCTCCTGTCATTTCCGGGTACTTTCCGAGGCTCACAGACTACACCTGCCCGGTCCTTGGCGGTCTCTCCCGCCCGCGGCATTCCACCAGTCGATTCGACGTCCTCGGAAGCTGGAGTCGGCCGGGACCAGCCGGGAGTTCGAATTTCTTTTCCCCTTTTCTTGCGCTACCCTGACGGCGATGATGGGACCTCTGGACGCGGAGATACTGGCCACGGGCGACGAGCTGCTCTCGGGAGCCGTGGTGGACCGGAACGGCGCCTTCGCCTCGGAGGTGCTGCGGGAGCACGGCGTGGTGGTCCGGAGGATGACCATCGTCGGGGACGGCGAGGACCAGATCGAGGCCGCCCTCCGGGAGGCCGTGGCCCGCTGCCAGGTCGTGGTGGTCAGCGGCGGCCTGGGCCCCACGGAGGACGATCGGACGTCGGCAGCCGTGGCAGCCATGGCCGGTGTTCCCCTGAGCCGGAGCGAGGCTGCCCTGGCCCACCTCCATGGTTTCTTCCGGAAACGGGGCGTGACATTCTCGGTCAACAATGAGAAGCAAGCCGACCTGCCGGAGGGAGCGGCGATCCTGGACAACCCGATCGGCACGGCGGTGGGCTTCACTGTCACGGTGGGAAACGCCCAGGTCTTCTGCCTGCCCGGTGTCCCAATGGAGTACCGGAAGATGCTAGTGGAGCAGGTGGTTACCCGCATCGATTCCCGGCCCGAGGCCCGGCTCGTGGTCAGGGTTCTCCGTCTCTATGGCATTCCGGAGAGTCAGCTCGAAATGGACTTGAAGGGCCTGGAGCTTCCATCCTCTGTCTCGGTGGGTTACCGGGCGACCTGGCCAGAGCTGCACCTGCGGCTCTACGCCGAGGGAGCCCGAGAGCTGGAGCCGGATCTGGACCTGGCGGAGGAGGCCATCCGGAGCCGGGTCGGGCACCGTATCTATGGAACGGGTGACAAGACGCTGCCGGAAGTGGTGGGCACGCTCCTCCTGGATCGAGGCTGGCGCCTCGCAGCGGCGGAGTCTTGCACCGGAGGTCTGCTGGGCGCAACGGTGACGGAAATTCCGGGCTCTTCGCGCTGGTTCGACCGGGGCTTCGTGACCTACTCCAACGAGTCGAAGGTGGCTCTTCTAGGCGTAGGGTCGGCGATCCTGGAGGAGTACGGCGCCGTGAGCCAGCAGACGGCGGAGGCCATGGCCCTGGGCGCCCGGGAGCGCTCCGATGCCGACATCGCCGTCTCCATCACGGGCATCGCCGGCCCGGATGGCGGCACGGAGGAGAAGCCCGTCGGCACGGTCTGGTTGGGTCTGTCGACGGAGTCGATGCTCTGGTCCAGAATGTACAGCTTCCACGGCGGCCGGAGGCGGATCCGGCAGACAACAGTCTGGCGTGCCCTGGACCGGATACGAAGAGCGGCCTCGGAGAGCTGAGTCGATCTCCGGCGCCGCGGTGGAGGTCAGTCCGTTCGCCGGCCTCGGGCCTTCAAGCGCAGCGCCTTCAGCACCTTCTCTGGCGTGAAGGGCGCCTCCGTGAGACGGATACCGACGGCGTCGTAGATGGCGTTGGCGAGACATGGCATGGGGCCATTGATCGAGATCTCGCTGACGCTCTTGGCGCCGTAGGGACCCGTCGGCTCCCAAGTGGGAACCAGGATGGTCTTCAGGGGAGGCGCTTCGGCGGCGTTGAAGATCTTGTAGTGCGTCCAGGTCGAGTTCCTGGGCCGTCCCTTGGAGTCGAAACAGATCTCCTCCGTCAGGGCGTAGCTGATGCCGTTGAGAACGGCGCCCTCCGTCTGTCCTTCCGCAAGCCGGGGATTGATTGCCGTGCCGCAATCGACGGCCGCAACGTACTTGATGACCTCCACCTTGCCGGTTTCGGTGTCCACTTCCACCTCGGCGAAGTGGGCCGCGAATGGGGGAGGCGAGGCCGTGGTGATGTGGCTCGAGCTGCCCATGATCTGGTGCTGGTCCAGGATGTAGAGCGACTGGAGCGAGATCTCGGCCAGGGTGAGACGCCGACCGTTGGGGAGCACCACCATTCCGTCCTGGAGCTTGGAGCCCGTGGGGTCCACGTCCAGCATCTGGCCTGCCACCTTCAGTATCTGGGCCTTTACTTCCTCCGCGGCCTTCTTGACCGCCATGCCCGACAGGTAAGTGGTGGATGAGGCATAGGCGCCCACGTCAAAGGGAGTCATGTCCGTGTCGGAGGAGTAGGGAATGATGTCTTCAGTCCGGACTCCCAGGACCTCGGCGGCGATCTGAGCCAGGACCGTGTCGGATCCCGTACCCAGGTCGGTGGCTCCCATCAGGAGATTGAAGGACCCGTCCTCGTTCATCTTGATGGAGGCTGCCCCCATGTCGATGCCGGGGATGCTGGATCCCTGCATGAGAGTTGCCACGCCGACGCCTCGCTTGAGGGGGCCCTTGCCCTTGTCGCCGCCGTGCTTCTCCTTCCACTTGATCTCTTTGGCTCCGAGATCGATGCAGCGATCGAGACCGCAGCTCATGATGGTCTGGGCCACGCCTTCCCGGCCCTCGCCGAGCTGTTTGAAGACCGGAGAGGACTCCCCTTCCTGAATGTGGTTCTTCTTCCGGAATTCGAGGGGGTCCATGCCGATTCGCTCGGCCATCTCGTCGATGAGGCACTCCATCGGGTAGGCCGCCTGGGTGGCTCCGTAGCCACGATAGGCGCCGCCGACGGGCAGGTTGGTGTAGACCGCCTTGGCGTCGAACTTCACGTTGTCCGCCCGGTAGAGGGGAAGCACCTTGCTGCCGGTGTTACATGCGACAGTGAGGGCGTGAGAGCCGTAGGCGCCGGTATTGGAGAGGACATCCATATCCAGGTCCGTGATGATGCCGTCCTTCTTCAGACCCGCCCGGAGGTGGATGACCATGGGGTGCCGGGTCCGGCTGGCGGAGGTCTCCTCAGCCCGGGTGAGCTCGATCTTCACGGGGCGATGGGTCTTCACTGCCAGGGCCGCCACCAAGGGCTCGAGCAAGACCTCCTGCTTGGCGCCGAAGCCACCGCCGATGCGAGGCTTGATGACCCGGATCTTCTTCAGGGGATACCGGAGCGCCTGGGCGACGATTCGCCGTGCGTGGAACGGCACCTGTGTGCTGGTCCGGATGACGAGCCGGTCCTGCTCGTCGAAGTAGGCCATGGTGATGTGGGGCTCGATGGGACAGTGCTGGGCGTAGTGGGTGACGAACTTCCGGTCGAAGATGTAGTCGGCCTTCTCGAAGAAGCTGGTGCCGATGGTGAAGCCCATCTCGGCGGCCAGGTTCCTGTCGGCATCGGGGATACGGAGGGCGTCGTCCTCGTCGTGAATCTTCGGCGCGTCGGGGTCCATGGCACGCTCGCAGTCCAGGACGGCCGGAAGGACCTCGTAGGTGACGTCGATGGCCCGGATGGCCCGCTCTGCAGCGTCCCGTGTCTCGGCAGCCACGGCAGCGACGCGATCGCCGACATAGCGAACCTTGTTGTCCAGGATGAACGTGTCATAGGGAGACGGTTCGGGGTAGCCCTGGCCCGCCGTGGTGTGAGGAATCCTGGGCACGTCCTTGTGCGTCAGGACGCAGACCACGCCGGGGATCTTCTTGGCTTCCGAGGCGTCGATCTTGAGGATCTTCGCGTGGGCATGGGGGCTGCGAAGAACCTTGCCGATCAGCATGCCCGGGACCTGGAAATCGTCGACGTACAGGGCCCGGCCGGTGGCCATGGACAGGGCGTCTACCTTCTTGACGGACTTGCTGGCCGTGACGAGTTTGCGCTTCACTTGCCACCTCCTGAGGCTGCCTTGCTGCCCCTGGGCTTCTTGCCCGTCAATACCTTGGCGGCGTTCTTGATGGCCTCGAACTGCTTCGTGTAGCCCGTGCAGCGACAGAGATTTCCGTCCAGGGCCTCCCGGATATCGGTCTCCTTAGGGTTTGGCGTGGCCTCCAGGAGTTCCTTGGCCGAGAGGATGATTCCGGGGATACAGAAACCGCACTGCACTCCTCCGGTCTCGACCAGAGCAGTCTGCAGAGGATGGGGCTTCTTCATGGTGCCCACCCCCTCGATGGTGGTCACTGCCCGTCCTTGGGCCTGGCCGGCCAGGTAGATGCAGGAGTTGAGGGTCTTGCCGTCAATCTGAACGGCGCAGCAACCACAGTCCCCGTTCTCGCAACCTCGCTTCGTGCCATGGAATCCCCGGTCTCGCAGGAGGTCGAGGAGCAGCTCGTTTCCGACGACCTCCCACTCCACCTGCTGGCCGTTCAACTTCATCTGGAGCTTCATCGCCTGCCTCCCTTCTCTTCGGACCAGGCAGCCGCCAGGGTCCGACGCATGACGACCTGGGCCATGTTCAACCGGTACTCCCGGCTGGCCCGCCAGTCACTGACGGCCTCCAGGTCCTTCTGGACCACCTTGGAAACCGATTCGAAGTGGGTGGGCCCCACCTTCTTGCCCAGGAGCTTCTTCTCAGCGGCCTCATAACGGGTGGATCGGCGAGTGATGCCGCCCAGGACCAGTCGGGACTGGCCGCACTTGGCGTCGGCCTTGGCCTCCATGGTGACGCAGGCAATCACCATGGGGGGGTCGCTCAGGGTTCGCTGGAACACCTGGTAGCTGCCCCTCCAGCCCGACATCTCTTTCGGAATCCGGATCTCGGTGATGATCTCGTGGCGCCCGAGCTGGCGATACTTGGGCTGGCCGACGAAGTCATGAATGGGAATGATCTTCTCTGTCTTGCCCTGGATGACGATCTCGGCGTCCAGAGCCATCAGTGCCGGCTGCAGCTCCGAGGCGGGAGTCTGAAAGACGATGGAGCCGCCGAGGGTCATGCCGTTGCGCATGAGCCTGGAGGGGACGGTTCGAGCGGCCTGAGCCAGGACGCCGGCGGCGAAGCGGTTCAGCTTGGGATTCCGGGCCATGGTCTGGATGGAGGTGGTTGCCCCGATCCGGAGGGCGACCTTGCCCTCTTTGATGTAAGACAGCCCCAGGCGGGTGATGTCGACGGCGGCCTCTATCTTGGCGTCATCGAGACGGCCCATCCGGGTTCCGCCGGCGATGACGGCAGCCCGGGAATCGAATCGCTCGAGGATCTGCAGCGCCTCGGCGACCTTGGTCGGATAATAGAACTCCCTCAGGTTTCTCAGCACGGCTGTTCTCCCTCGCCTTCCATTCCCGTGTCGCCTGATGAGCGCCTGCGGGAGAATGGATACGGATCCGCTCTGTGAGCGGGACGAGGCAGGTTATATCAGAGTAGGGAATGGCAATCAATAGATCAGCCGCCCGGAGGGTGCATGTCACCCAGGGGGTCCCCTCCTCCGTTCGCCCCACTATGGATGCCCGCATCCAGGACGACTGAATGGCCGAGTTTTCCCGATCCGTTCGTCCTGAGCCTGTCGAAGGATGAATGGAGCGGGCGGCCATATCG
>JAJFLN010000808.1 GCA_021772705.1 Candidatus Cloacimonadota bacterium
ATGGAGCTGGAGCAGGTCTTGACATGGGGGGAGGCGCTGCTTCCGGTGGGGGGACGACAGGGGGCCGCTGCTTCTCAGCCTCGAGATAGAGCCAGGCTGAAGCAGCGCCCAGTCCGAGCAGAACGAGGAACACCAGGATCAACCAGGTGCGACTTCTCTTCGCTCCAGGGACAGACTGGATCGAGGAGGAGATCGGACTTCGCCCTGGCATCGCCGGCCGGCCGGCGCCGGAATCTCCGGGACGCCTGCGACGGCGCCGGAATCCGGACTCACCGGGCTCGCCGCCGGAGGAGGTAGCTGAGGGGGCGCCCTTCCTGGAGGCGCTGATCGTGGGATCGCCTTTGTTGACCATGTTCTCGGGGACTCGCCGCAGCGCCGAGTCTACCACGGCGAAGAATGAGTCCGAGTTTGTTCAAATTTGTCCTGATTCGTGCCGATATGTACCGGGAAGACGATTCAGGAGGAAACTGTGGCAATCATCGAGATCAAAGGTCTGCGCAAGGAGTTCGGCAGCTTCACAGCCGTGAAGGACATGTCGTTCTCCGTTTCTCAAGGTGAAGTGGTGGCCTTGCTGGGCGCCAACGGGGCCGGCAAGACGACGTCCATGAGAATGCTCACGGGCTACTTCAAACCGACGAAGGGCTCGATCCGGCTGGGCGATGTGGACGTGGTTCGCTACCCCCGGGTTGCCCAGGCGCTCATCGGCTACCTGCCCGAGACGCCTCCGCTCTACCCGGAGATGACAGTTCGCTCCTATCTGGAGTACGTCGCCCACATCCGGGGCGCCGGCTGGAGACTGGCTCGCCTTCAGGTGGCCCAGGCCATGGAACGGTGTTGGCTCGAAGATCGGGCTAGCTGGGTGATCAGTCAGCTGAGCCGAGGCTACCGGCAACGGGTGGGCCTGGCCCAGGCGATACTGGCAGATCCTCAAGTGCTGGTGCTGGATGAGCCGACGTCGGGCCTGGACCCGGAGCAGATCCTGATGGTCCGAGACCTGGTCACCGAGCTTGCCAGGGATCGGACGGTCCTCTTCTCCACCCACATCCTGGCGGAGGCTGAGAAGGTCTGCAACCGAGCCATCATTCTGAAGAAGGGTGATGTTCTGGCCGACGAGACCATCCCGGCGCTCCTGGCACCTCGAGGTCCCGTGGAGGACGTGTACATGTCGATTCGCGGGGAGCGCCATGCAGTCATCGCGGTCCTGAACGGGGTGCCGGGAGTCAACTCCGTGGCCCTCGCCAGTCCAGGAGGAACGGACCCCTGGGTCCGGGTCAAGGTCACAGCCAAGCGAAGCTCCATGCTTCTCAGCGACCTGGGCCGTGCCGTGATCGATCGGGGGATGGCCCTGGGCCAGATCGAGTACCGGCGAAACACGCTCGAGGAGGTCTACCTGAAGCTGGTGGGCCACCACGAGGCCAAACAGGCTGCCTGAAGACACTCCCTACCGCACCTTTCCGACGCAGTGAAGAAGAAGGACCCTCAACATGTTCCAGATCCTGGCCGTCGCACGGCGTGAAATCTACTCGTTCTTCGTCTCCTTCCGGGCCTACGTGATCCTGAGCCTGGGCCTGTCCCTGTTCACCCTGTTCTTCGGGCTGATGCTCGCCGATGGCCGGGAGGCCTCGATGCGGCAGATGTTCGAGGTGATGCACTTCCTGTTCCTGACGATCTGCCCGATCCTGACCATGGGACTCATCGCCGAGGAGCATCGCTCGGGCACCATCGAGCTGCTTCGAACGGCTCCCATGAGCCGGGCCGGAGTCGTGGTGGGCAAGTACCTGGGAGCGATGGCGATCTTCCTGCTCCTGGTAGCCTCCACGTTCCACTTCTACGGAATCCTGGAGCACTTCGGCGCACCGGACCGGTGGCCTGTCGCCACTGGCTACCTGGGCCTGATGTGCGAGGGAAGCCTGTTGATTGCCATGGGCCTCTTCGCCAGCAGCCTGACTGCGAGTCAGGCCGTGGCAGGTCTCCTGACCTACGGCAGCTGCTTCGTGCTCTACGCCCTGGCCCTGGTCGAGCCCTACGTACCGGGCAAATGGGCCGGTCTCATCACCTACTTCGGCCTGGGCAACCACCTGGATTCCATGGCTCGAGGTCTGATCGAGACCCAGGACCTGGTCTACTTCGCCTCCACAACTCTGTTCTTCCTGGGCCTGACGGTGTGGCGTTTCCAGACCCGGGGCTGATCCGGGACACCCACTGTCAGTCATGTGGAAAAGGATATCGAGATGATCAAAAGAATGACCCGGACCCTCATCAACGTGGTGCGTGCCACTCTCTGGATCGTCGCCGCCGCCGGTCTGCTGATCGGCGTCAACTGGACGGCCCACGACTACAACCAGCGACTCGATCTGACGACGCTGGGCACACACACACTGGGTCCCAAGACCCTGCAGATCCTCGCCCACCTCGACCGGGAGATCGAGATCGTGGCGCTCTACCCCGGAGTACCGCCAGACCGGGTCAAGGACCTGTTCTCCGAGTTCACCCGCGTCACGGGAGGCAAGGTCTCCACCGACATCGTGGACCCCCTCCAGAACCTGGCCTACGCCGCCCAGTTCAGTAGCAAGATCGACGTCAGCGAGCGCCGGATCATCATCCAGGCCGGCAAGCGGCAGGAGCAGTTGAACACGACCAAGATCCCCCTCGACGAAGCACGCCTGGCAGCAGCGGTCTACCGGGTGTCGACGGACCCGGGCAAGGTCTACTTCCTGACGGGCCACAAGGAATACGAGTGGAACGGTCACGAGGGCCAGGATCCTGAGGGCATGGGACGCTTCGCCGCATCCCTGGAAGAGAGCAACCTGACCGTGGACAGCCTCGAGCTGGCCACTCACGGCGAGATCCCCGAGGACTGCGGTGTCCTGGTCATCGCCGGGGCTCGATTGCAGCCGGACCCGGAGGAAGTGGAGCTGATCCGGGAATACATGGAGAACGGCGGCAGCGTCCTGCTGATGGTGGAGTCCGCCATCCGGACGCCCACGGGTACGTTCACGGAGCTCCAGAAGCGAATGAACCCGACATGGAATGACCTGCTGAAGCACTGGGGCATCACGGTCGCAGACGACGTGGTGGTCGATCTCTCGAACCATCTGGGCCAGGACATCGGCTGCCCCGCCACCAGCAAGTACCCAGATCATGACAAGGTCGTTGCTGGCCTGGGCATCACGTTCTATCTCCGCCCTCGGTCCATCGCCTACGAGAAACCGAAGGACAAGAACCTGCTCTATGCTCCCCTGGTCACGACGGCCAACGCCGAGACCAGCTGGGGAGAGACGGACAAGACTCTCTACTCCCACTTCGACAAGGGCGTAGACACACCAGGACCGGTCACCATCGCCTCCGTGATGGCCCAGGACCCGAAGGACTGGAAGAACGGTCGAGGCACGAAGCTGATCGTCATCGGCGACGCCGACTTCGCCACCAACCAGTTCGCCGACCGGTACAGCAACCTGGACCTGGTAGTGAACTCCGTGAGCTGGCTCGCCCAGCGCGAAGTCATCCTTCCCGACAAGGCCGACCTCCCCCCGGAGGCCCGCCTTCAGATGACAGCGAAGGACATCAAGCTCGCCCTCCTCGGCCTGGCCGCAGTCCCTCTCCTGGGCCTCTTCCTGGGCCTGACAGTCTGGCTAGCCCGCCGTCATTGACCCCGCGCACAGCCCAATCGTGAAGCTCGCCGCCAACGGCCAAAACCCGTCCCCCCACTATGGATGCCCGCATCCAGGACGACTGAATGGCCGAGTTTTCCCGATCCGTTCGTCCTGAGCCTGTCGAAGCATGTCCTGAGCTACGCCGAAGGGGATGAATGGAGCGGGCGGCCATATCGTCTGAGCCTGTCGA
>JAJFLN010000809.1 GCA_021772705.1 Candidatus Cloacimonadota bacterium
GTTGGCCATCGTTCTAGCCTCCACGGCGGGAGGTCTGGCCTGCTGCGTCGTGCAGCGATACATCGGACCTCCTCCGCCTGAGGGGGAGCCTCCACTGATTCAGCAGTTCGTTCCCGCCGTACTGGCCCTGGTGGCCGTGCCGATCCTCAGTCTGCTGCTGCTCGGAATCTCGGGCTAGGAGATACCCTGTTCATCGTCGACTTCACACTGGCGGACTACTTGACCCTGACGGGGCACGTTCTGGTCTGGATCGGTATCTGGAGCGCCCTTTCAGGGCAGGTGGAGCTGGCCATCGCCGTCCTGATGATCGCCATGCTGCTCGACGCCATCGATGGCAAGGTTGCCCGTTCCCTCGGCATCGCCAGACCCTTCGGCCGGTACCTGGGGAGCTTCGTGGACCTGGTGAACTACACCGTTTGCCCCCCCTTGATACTGCATGCCATGGGGTTCCGTTCCTGGCCCGCCGTGCTGCTGCTCTTTGCATTCAGCACCTGCGGTTTGCTGAGGTTATCTCGCTTCAACGAGGTGGGGAACATCGAGGATGAAACAGGCAGTCTCGCCTATCTGGGGCTGCCGGTGTTCTGGATTCACTTCGCCCTCATGGGTCTCTACGGAGTTCGCGCCCTGGGCGGCCTGGGGGCATTTCAGCTAGCCACCGCACTGGTCTTGCCTCCCATGGCTGTCTGCTTCATTCTGGATCGGCCGTTCTGGAAGCCTCAGAACTACACACTCATCGCCCTGGTTACTCTCGCCGGCAGCTTCGGCTTCTTCTGGCTCGCCTTCCGGGAGAGTCTGTGAGCCTCTCCGCGGGCTCCTGTCCAAGCTATGATCCTCGATACAGCTGATACGTCGGTTCTCGTCAGAGTTCTCGCGATCTGGGCAGGTCTGCAGCTGATTGGAGCAGCTCTGGCCTGGGCGGCCAGCAAGAGAGACAGAACCCGCCGGGAGCGCCGGACCGGGGGCCTTGGGGGGAAGTTTGCCGGCTACGTGGGCATCACACTGGCTGTGTTGCTGTTCGGATGGCTTCCGGCCGAGGTGTTTCAGATGGTGGTACTCACGTGGATGACCTTCACGATCCTGGAGTTCCACAGCGCCGTCGACCAGGCCGAGGCAGATCGGCGGCATGACGAACCGTCGCTGATGGGTCTGGGACCGCTGGTCATCGCCGCGTCATTCCTGGCCCTCTACACGGTGCGGGCTGTCGATCCCGAGGGCGGCGCCTGGGGATTCCTCTACATAGTGGTGGGGACCACCGACGCCTACAGCCAGCTCTTCGGTCAGGGCTGGGGCCGGCGTCAGATGGCTCCCGAGCTGAGCCCCAAAAAGATGTGGGAGGGATTCGCCGGGGGAACCCTGTCGGGGGTTCTGGCGGGACTGGCAGCTGGATTCGTGTTTCCTCGCCTGGCCTGGCCGATGGTGGCTCTCGTGGCGCTGATCTCCTCCCTGGCCGGCACGGCCGGCGATCTGCTGGAGAGTGCGGTCAAGCGTCACCTGGGCATCAAGGACTTCTCGGGCCTCCTCGGTTCTCACGGCGGCCTGCTGGACCGCTTCGACAGCCTGCTGGCGGCGGCCCTGGTCTTTGCCCCCCTGGCATGGTTGTGGGCCGGTCCGTGATTCCAGGTAGAGCCGGACACTTTCTAACGAGCAAGGGCAGATCTTCGTTGGATAGTTGCTCTGATCCATGATATAAGCACCCCTTGACTTGTGATTGTTTACATTTGGTCACCGTAGTAACCATGCCGAGGCCGGCATCCTGGACCTCGGGGGTTTGTCATGTCGCATGGGCGACAAGGAGGACAGGTATATGATGGTCAAGAAATTCGGCCTGATGCTGGCGCTCGTTGCAGTCGGTAGTTTCGCTCTGCTGGCACAGCCGGCATTCGATGATCTCGGCAAGACGGAGATGCCCGCACCCAAGGCGAGTGACGTCAAGGTTCCCACCATCGAGGGCGTCATCGTTCAGGCTGACTTCAATACTGACTGGGAGTCCGAGACGGACCCGGCCGTGGCAGCCCAGCTCAAGGACACCATCGAGGGCAGCGTCAGCTTCATGATCGACGTGCCTTACAAAAAGATCGTTGCCAATATGCTGAAGCCCGGCACCTTGGGCAAGGTCTCGCCCAACATCAAGAGCTACACCGCCGAGGTCTCCTCCGAGACCAACGATCGGGTCGACTACGAGGTCACCGAGGTCCTGGTACCCTTCAAGCTTCCTCTGGTGAGCCTGGGAGAGTCCACGGTCCACCTGAACATGAGCATCAACAAGGCTGCCATGCGGGCCGGTCGAGCCGTTGTCGACTACGAGCTGGATACGTCCAAGGACAACGACTGGAAGCGATTCAGCGGCAGCATCTACGCCGTGGACCTTCACAATGGCCACACGATGGTCATGGTCGCCACCAGCACCAAGTCCAACTACACCATCCTGAAGGGCCTCCGCCTGAAGCTTGCCAAGTACTTCCTCGGCAAGACCAAGGAGAACATCGCCAGCTGGATGCAAGGACTGGGCGAGTAGAGAACTATCCGATATGAGGCCTCCGGGCCTGGATGAACAGGAGACAGAGCTTTGACGAACAAGAGCATTTTGATTCTAG
>JAJFLN010000810.1 GCA_021772705.1 Candidatus Cloacimonadota bacterium
GGCGGCGAAGGTTCGACCCGTCTGCTGCACTGGCAGATTATACGCGGAGCCTGTGACTCCCGAACCAAACCGCGAAGCGCCGCCCGGACAACCACGACGGCATCGACGAACTCGACCAGCTCCCGGACCACCTCGCCTCGCCAACGTCAGCAGTGGAGCGGACGTCACGGGACCGACCGGACCGCTGGAAGTGAACCGGCTGCAGCTGCTCGATCGGCGGATGGGGGAGGACCTGGCCGACCAGGTCGCGGGGGAAACTGCCGGAGCATGGACAGCCCTTCGGCCTGACCACGCTCCTTGGACAGCTCGAGCGATCGCCGCAAGCGGCTCCCGCCCGACCTGACCACAGTTCCCTCCCGCGTGGTGAGCTTCGCCCCGCCTGCCCTGGGGGGGGAGGGGCGTCGGGGCTCGCAGCGGTGCGGCCTTCGGCCGCGATCGTTTGGAGTCGGGGCACGGGCCACTACGCCACTCGCCGGCGACGGCGTGGAGTCGCCTTCAGCTCCTGCAGTTCCTCCTGAGCAAGGAGACTCTCGACGATCTCGATCAACAGTGAACGATGGCGATGCTGAAGGTCATCGGCCTTGGCCAACAACCCTGCCAGCTCCTTGTCCTGAATCGCGTCTCTGGCGTCGTATTCCTCGAAGCAAAGACGATCGAGTGAGACGCCGAGAATGCGAGCCACCCTGGACAAAACGGTTACGGAGGGTAACGAGCGACCGGCCTCGTACTGGGAGATTGAGGAGCGCTCGAGCCCCAGCTTGGCCGCGAGCTCCGAGCTGCCGAGCTCTCGCTCGAGACGTGCCTGTTTCAAGCGCTTTCCAAGCTGCATGGCAAACTGTCGGGCCGACTTGTCCATCTCGTAAGGAATCATAAGGAACCTCGCTTCATTGGGAACGATACCACGACGAGTTATTGACTGTCAGTCAATGAACTGATATCCATGAGTCAGTCAGTTTCCCCTTGACAGGTTTCAACTAACAAGGAGGCCCCATGGCCCGGATTCCCGAAGCCGAGCTCGAGCGTATCAAGCACGCCGTCCCCCTCGAGACACTCGCCCGCTCTTCCGGCGTCACCCTCACCCGACACGGCGCCCAGCTCCGCGGCCGCTGCCCCTTCCACCCCGACAAGACACCCTCCCTGGTCATCACCCCCGAGAAGAACCTCTGGAACTGCCTCGGCGCCTGTGCGGCCGGCGGCTCCCCCATCGACTGGGTCATGCGGACCCGCAACGTCAGCTTCCGCCACGCCGCCGAGATCCTCCGGGCCGAGGCCGACGGCGAGAGCCTCGACGCTCCTGCAGACACCGCCGCAACTACCGCCTCACTCCCTCCCGTCATCACCGACCCCGACGCCACAGACACCGAGCTCCTCGACCAGGTCACCACCTACTACCACCAGACCCTGCTTGCTTCCCCACCCGCACGCGACTATCTAGCCCGCCGCGGCCTCGCCAGCGAGGACCTGATCCGACACTTCCGCCTCGGCTTCGCCGACCGCACCCTCACCTACCGCCTCGCCAGAGAACACCGAGACACTCTCCGCAAGCGACTCACCTCACTCGGCATCTTCCGCGAAAAGACCGGACACGAACACCTGAACGGCTGCATCACCGTCCCCGTCTTCGACGCCGACGGCCAGGTCGCCGAGCTCTACGGCCGCCGCATCAGCACCCGCGGCCGGCCCGGCACTCCCCAGCACCTCTACCTCCCCGGCCCCCACCGCGGCGTGTTCAACCGCCCCGGTCTCGAGGAGATCGCCGGCGGCCAGGAGGACCTCATCCTCTGCGAGGCCCTCCTCGATGCCCTCACCTTCTGGGCCGCCGGATTCAAGAACGTCACCGCCAGCTTCGGCATCAACGGCTTCACCGACGAGCTCCGTGCCACCCTCCTCGACTCCGGAGCCCGCCGCATCCTCATCGCCTACGACAACGACACCGCCGGAAACCGCGCCGCAGACACCCTCGCCAAGGACCTCAAGGCTGCCGGCATCGACACCTACCGCGTCAGCTTCCCCGCCGGCATGGACGCCAACACCTTCGCCTCCAAGGTCACCCCCGCCTCCAAGAGCCTGGGCCTGCTGCTCCGCCAGGCCCAGTTCCTCACCAAGGGCACGGCGCCAGCTACAGCCACCCCCGCCGCAACGGAGGCCGAGCCGCCCCCCCACGAGGCGGGCGAGGCCGGAGAGTCCACCGCAACGCCTCAGATGTCCGGGATGCCAGAGTCGCCCGCGCTCACCGAACCGCTTCCCTCTTTAGCCGCTTCCCCGTCAACCGCTTCACGCACCGGATCCGAACGGGAGGCAGTTGACGGAAAGACAGCAGCTAAAGAAAGAAGCCGGAGGGACACCGGCGGAGAGGGGTGGACTTCCGAGAATCTCGCTCCGCTGCAGGCCGAGTCGTCAGCGGTTGGCGACCGCCCCCCTCCCGGGTCGGACGCCAGGGAGACCACCGCCGATACAGCCTCCACCCCCCTGTCAGCCTCGCCGGAACCGCCCGCCCCACGCATCGCCGTCACCCCCATCGTCTCCGACACCGAAGTCGTCATCCCCATCGCCGATCGCCACTGGCGCATCCGCGGCCTCGAGAAGAACACCACCCTCGAGCATCTCCGCGTCAACTGCCAGGTCACCTCCGGTCCCCGCTTCCACGTCGACACCCTCGACCTCATGTGCGCCCGGCCTCGCCTCGCATTCCTCGCTCTCGCTGCCCACGAGCTCGACTGCCCCCAGGAGCTCCTCGCTGAGGACCTCCGCACCGTGCTCCTCGAGCTCGACAAGCTCCAGGCCACCCGCGCCGCCGCCGCAGCCGCCGACAGCTCCGCCTCCCGCACCGATGCGCCCCCCGAGATGCTCCCGCAGGACCGAAGA
>JAJFLN010000082.1 GCA_021772705.1 Candidatus Cloacimonadota bacterium
CTGCGTCGCCGTGGTTTCACGGATCTCAGTCACATGCTGACCCACGAATCTCTATGCCGCAACACACTGATCACCCCCCAACACCGACAGCTGGAGATCATCCGAAGCGTTCCCGTGCGCTCCGTAGGCGATCCAGACCCCCCTGAAGAACGATCAGCCTCGACCTCCCCGCCGCCGAACTATCCGTTAGCCCGGTTTGGACTGCCGATCAGCTGATCCGCAGCGCTCACGGCAGATATCAAGCGCTGCACCAATAGCCACAGCGACAGTTCCTCGACACGTCGCTGCAGGGCAGCGACGAGTTCGTCAACCACCAACTCTCAGGTCTTCTGTCACCCGCTGACCTACGCTGTGGCTTATCGTCAGGAACAACCAGCCGAATCTCTGGAGTGATTCAGGTTTTCAAGAGAGGTTGGTGCCGTGCACGCGATTCAAGTTCAGCCATGACTTCCGAAGGGGTCGGTGCCTTGCCCTCACGGAGGGCGTCGGCAACATCGTCCCAAAGTGTGAAGACGCTTTCAGCCGGCCCAAGTCTGTAGTGGTTTCCCCGCAGAGCGATGTCGTACACGAGCCATGTGATTTCGCTATTGGCGAAATCGGTTCTTCGCCGGATCTGTGGCAAGCTGCCGTAGAAGACAGAGTCAACAACGACGAAGAACTTCTTGCCCCATCGTCTGAACACGGGTAGCTTGAGTGCGAGTTGGGGCATGAGTCGTTTCTGCGCTGAAGACCTGAAATCGGGCCGGGGCTTAAAGCTAGGTGGTATTGTGCCTTGGCCAATGAACTCCTCGAATGCGGATCTCATCGAGCGACCTGATACGTAGGTTGACTGAACTTCTAAGGCAGCAAAATCGCAGGCGTTGCCGTCTTCATCCAATTTCAAGAGCATGAAGTCGACCTTGCCAATGCGTCTTCCATTCTTAGAGCGAAGTACTTGAAACTCGGGGATGGCCTTGAAGGAAACCCCAACTCCGAACGCCAATCGTGCTGCGTCAACAAGTACCGTATCGCCCTCCTGAAAACGAACTGGGCAGATGGTTGTGACAAGGGAACCGCAACGCAGAGTGCAGATGCCCATAGGATCCGCTGCACTCACCTTAGTGCATGGGGCTGACTTGAAAGGGCAGTGCTTACCAGATCGGATAAGAGTCGCTGATTCCGAGCGATCATGAACGGCGAAACCGAAAACTTCTGCCATGGTGTATTGGGGCATGGGGAGTCTAGCGTCGTGTAGGTGGAGGCTATCGTGCCAGTGCCTCTGAAGGGAGCACGTGTTGGCGAGGCATCTTGCGGACGACGCGTGTGTGCCGATGCCGACGGGCAGAGTCGGTCAAGTCTGTGAGAATGTGAGCTGCGATCGCGTGAGCCAAAAGTGGCGGGACGGCATTGCCAACTTGGCGGTACTGCGAAACACGACAACCATAGAACCTGTAGACGTCCGGAAAGCTCTGAACTCGAGCGGCTTCACGAACCGTTAAAGACCGATTTTGGTCGGGGAGGAAGACAGGGCCCCAATGAGGATCGCACTTTGTCATTATAGTGGAGGCTAGTCCGTCTCTACGTAGTCTCCCGTAGCGCTTCGTGTGATCGGAGCGTCGAGCCCGCTTCATGCCCTCGGGTAGAAGATCGTACGGAATGTCGCGCCAAGAGCCCCCTTCAGGTATGTGGCTCATTCGGAGCATGTTTTGAGGCGACAGGCGTGCGGCATAGTGGTTGAGGACCATCGCCGAATCGGTTCGCAGTATGCCGGCATATGATGAGTGTGCTGAACGATCGTAAGGCAACTCTTCTGCGCCCTCGCCAACCTGCAGCCTAGGCAGGTCATCGATGGCATCACCCAACGTCACCGCCTTAGCGAGGGAAGTTTTCTCAGACGGTGCCAAGCGAAACGTGTGGGTTGCTCCGCCTCGGAAGTTGGCGCGGCCAGTCGCGAAGTGAGTTGGAAAAGGGAAGGACGGAGGGGACTTGGACCTGGAGCCGAGAATGATCAATCGCCACCTCTCTTGCGGTACGCCGTAGTGGGCCGCGAAGAGAACGCGAACAGAGACGGAGTAGCCTAGCTCGCCGAGGTGCTGTTGAATGAGGTGAAAGATGTTGCCATCGCCGAAACTGAGTAGACCAGGCACGTTTTCGAAGACGAGATACTTTGGTGCGAAGTCGGCCACAAAGCGGAGATAGTGTCGAAAGAGGGAGTTACGGGGGTCATCAAGGAAGCGACCGGGTGCGTTGATCGAAAAGCCCTGGCATGGGGGGCCACCGACTAGAACGTCGAGGTCACCCTTTCGGAGACAGAGCTGCCTTCGAAGTCTCGTTGAGGAGAGATCCTGTACCGGGGAGGTGGAAACTAAGATATCTGGGTGGTTCTCGGAGATGGTCTGAATGGCGTCAGTGTCCGAATCATTCGCAAAGAGGCAGTCGAAGCCTGCACGACGGAAGCCTTCAGTGATCCCGCCTGCGCCGCTGAACAGATCTATCGTGGTGGGTGCTGTGGCCATGAGGTAAGTTTGCCACAAACTGGCGCCTGATGTAAAGGTGGAAGAAGAGCCGCAGCTGCAGCCGGCGTGATCCCTGCAGACGTCATCCCGGAGCCACAGGTGTAGGACCGCAACTTCGACAGAGATCCGTCAGCATGCCGCGAGTGTTCAGTAGTTCCAATAAAGCAACGAAGAGAGAGTATGGCTGGCCTCCGCCGTTGGCATCAGCCGGGCTCCAGGCGTCCGCCACGCGGGCGAGGCGGACGACGTCGCCCTCAATTCCGATGTGGTTCATCGTTCCAATTGTGATAGCCCTTCAAGGCCGAAGTCCCGCAATGTCCCCAGCAAGTTGCCTGTTGTTCCCCGTCCAATCCGGCCTAACAGAAGGAATGCACCAGACGATCTCATCTGTCACGCCGGCTGCTGTCGCAGCCGACGCGCCAGACCGGGGCGACACCTCCGCTACGCTCCGGCATCACCCCTTGACCTCGCAGGTGATTCCTGACGTTATCGACCTTGCTTCCTGGGGTAGGCATCAGCATGGTGATATTGCCCGAGATCCTGCCTGTGTCCGGCCTACTTCGTGGCCGGACCCAGCACAGCAGCGCCGCAGCGTCGTACTGACGCTCAGATGATGAGCTGAG